>JBAQWR010000050.1:0-5786 GCA_049299015.1 Minisyncoccia bacterium
CCAATGGTACTCAAACTGTCTATGCTCACATGAGTACGAATAAAGTTTCAGTCGGAGATTGGGTTACCCAAGGGCAAACTATCGGAGCTATCGGTATGACCGGTAAGACCAGCGGTCCCCATCTCCATTTTGAGGTTAGAGGAGCAAAAAACCCTTTCTAGCTATACATCAAACTTTTTTGGTCGATATTCTACTGCCTCGAGGATGTGGGAATTTTTTATTTCTTCACTACCTTCGAGGTCAGCGATAGTGCGAGCCACTTTGATCATCCTGTGATAAACACGCGGAGAGAAACCGAGCCGCTCGGCGGCGAGGTCGAGTGTCTTACGAGATTCTTTATCCAGCGTCACTAGTGTCACCAAGTCTCTCGCATTCATCTCTGAATTGCGCGTAATCTTTTTACTACTTTTATCGAAACGTTCTCTCTGGGCTCCGCGAGCTCTCTCCACTTTGGCTCTAAACATCTCACTTTTATCACCTTCTGATTCTCCGGAGAGATCACTCGGCAAGACTCTATCTACCTCGAGCCAGATATCAATGCGATCCATGATGGGCCCGGACATTTTCCTCCTATATCTCGAGAGTGCAGAAGGTGTGCAGATGCATTGTTTGCCACGGAAGCCGAAGTTACCACACGGGCATGGGTTCATGGCGGCTACGAGTAAGACATTGGCTGGGAAGTGGGCAGTACCTTTAGCCCGTGAGACTGATATCACCTTGTCTTCTAGCGGTTGGCGCAAACTCTCTATCACTCTCCTATCAAATTCGGGGAACTCATCCATGAAGAGCACTCCTGTGTGGGCCAAAGTGATTTCTCCGGGCCTAGGCGTGGACCCACCGCCGACGAGTGAAACGTAAGATGCTGTGTGGTGCGGAGAACGGAATGGAGGGTTGGTGATGAAGGTGTTGTGAAGCACCCCAGCGACAGAATGTATACCAGTGGCCTCAAGCGCTTCTTCAAATGTGAGTTCTGGGAGAATCCCCGCAAACGCCTTAGCGAGCATTGTCTTACCCGTGCCTGGTGGGCCGTACATAGCTACGTTATGTCCACCAGCCGCGGCGATGAGGAGTCCTCGCTTAGCTCTCTCTTGCCCCCTGACATCCGAGAAATCCGTACTTGTTGTTACCTTTTCTTTGTCCGGGATAGTAAGGGGTGTTGATTCAAGCATGGATTCTCCACTTAGGTGGGCTATCACACGAGACAAAGTAGAGACGCCGAAAACAAGGATGCCGTCGATGAGCGCTGCTTCTTTAGCGTTCTCTTCCGGCACATAAAGTTCTTTAAATTTATTTTGTTTGGCGAATTGAGCGACAGGCAGGATTCCGCGAATCGGTCGCAACTTACCATCAAGCGAGAGTTCCCCTAAAAAAATTTTCTTCTCCGGATCGAAGTCGATCTCTTTGTTGGCCAATAAATATGAAAGAGCTATAGCCAGATCAAATGACGGCCCCTCCTTCTTCTGATCCGCGGGGGCAAGAGAAATAATAATTTTATGATTCTTGGCTTTCGGAGAATCGAAGCCAGAATTTTTTATAGCAGCACTAACCCTGTCGCGCGCCTCTTCAACCGCCTTGTCTGGAAGTCCGACGATAGCAAAGGCATTGAGCCCGCGGGAGATATCTGTCTCGACCGAAATAGGAGTAACGGAGAGTAAATTAGTCTGCGCACTGTAGACCTTGGAGAAACTCATTCCATGTGTTTCTTGCAAGTGTGGGCGGAGGGGTTGGCTTCGAGGCGTTCCACCTCTATTTCTTCCCCACCAATTTCGCAAATACCGTAAGTGCCTTTCTCGAGTTTTTCTAAAGCACTTTTAACTTCTTGGTAACGTGTTTCAAGAGAGCCGACGATGGCCATGTTGTCTTCATAACCTTCGATATGATCTGCGGCCAAGTTTTCATCAGCTTGAACAGCTTCTTGATCTGCTGGGACCGCTTCCCAATCGGAAGGGTTGTCTGGATTTATTCTAGCGACTTTTCCCAACTCTTCTTCTAGGAGTTTCTTCTCTGCTTCGAGCTTTTCTTTGAAATGTTTGTTGTCTATAGTCATAACTCCACTTTATCAGAAGTAGTCTTAGCGGGAAAGTTTCTCTCTTGTCAGGCGCTCAACTAGGGCCCTCATAGTCTCAATATCGTCCGTAATAATAAGCATATTATTGTCGAAGAATGAGTATAGAAGAACTGGTTGGCCATTGAGCACCAAGGCCCGGATGTCCTTATTTCTATCTGTAATATCGGTAAAGATGGATTCAGGTGGCGCCTCTTCTAAGGCCTGGCTTGTGGCAAAGAGCGGGCCGAGATCTTGGGCCACATCCTTCTCCCAAAGGAGCATACCCGCGAAAGCGTTTTCGAAAGAGGCCAGTTTAATAATGATAAAGGTGCTCGCGTTGTTTATCTCAGAGCTTTTACCGAAGGCCCCAAACATAAATAGCGGATCGAAGGCCCGGACAAGATTAGAAGGAGCTTGGCTTCCTAGCTTCTCTAGAAGTTCACTAGTCTCGATGACAGAACTCTTGGTCAGCACAGATTTTCTCAAAATAATGTGTTTGAGTTCACCACGTGGCACATTTCCAACTGCTTCGAACAAAACATTATTCAGATTATCGCGAGAAGCGTCAGTCAGGTCTAGGTTTATCTCTGAACTGGCGGAGATAAACCTGTTTAGCGGAGCATCTATAGTGGGAGTGCCAGATTTGTTTACAAATGTATTGTAGGTATACCAAGCTCCAGCGCCACCTATGGCGAGAAGTACTATGCTCCCGACGGATAGGAAAAATATTTCCCTTCTCCTTTTAGCAATTTCGGAAAGTGGTATTACAACACCCGATGGTCCGACCGAGTCTCTTCTCAACTGCTCTCTTCTCTGGATCGAGACTAGGGATTCTTGCTGTTTCTTAAGAGCCTCCGCCACATCCCCTTGGAAAGTGCGGATTTGTTTTAGAGGATTTTCAGGATTTTCTTCAGGATTCATTCTCCTATTCTACTATATCTTTCTTCGTGGGTTTCTAGCGCCGTCAGGACTCATCCCGCTCAAAAGATATTTTCTTGGATTTTGATCTAGGTCTAGGAAGTCGTCGCAGGCCTCGATGAGACGAGCTGAAGATGATTTGCCGAAAGCCACCACTTCTACCTGACAACCATGAGTGTTTTGGAGATATTCTACCAAGGGCACGTAGTCGCCGTCGCCAGAAAGAAGAATAACGCTATCTAGTTTAGGAGCCATAGTTACTGCATCTATTGCTAAACCTACATCCCAATCTGCTTTCTTGGCTCCACCAAGGAAGATTTGTAATGGTTTCGAGCGAATCTCGATTCCTGCTTTCTCAAGTGCGCCGAAAAAGGCGTTTTCTTCGCCAGATTCAGTGGTGACCACGTAGGCCATAGCACGGATAAGTACGCGTCCATCGAGAGCATCCTTCATGATCGCGGCGAAATTCGCTTTGGCGTGATGGAGATTCTTGGCGCTGTGGTAAATGTTTTGCGTGTCTATAAAAATGCCGACCCGCTGGGCTTTGTGTTTTATTACTGTCATTAAATTTTTCTAATTTATAAAAACTCTATTTCTTCAGACCAATTTTCTTTTCTAAAGCTCTTGCGCGCTTCGGACTTTTCTTCTCCAAATATTTCATATGTGCTTGGCGACCCGCAACCATTGCTAAGAGCCCTCGGCGCGAGTGATTATCTTTGGCATGTGTTTTGAGGTGCTTGGCAAGCTCCTCAATACGCTTCGTCAATATAGAAATTTGCACTTCAGGAGAGCCGGTGTCCGTTTCGTGGACAGCCACTTCCTTAATGAGCTTTTGCTTTTTGGTCTTAGAAATCACCTTACAAGCATAGCACACTTCGACTCGCTCTGCAAGCTCGCTCAGTGTAAACACTGAGGTCTTAATGCGAGGAGAAGTACCCCGAGCTTGTCGAGGGGCGTATAATTTATAAATGTCCTGGTATGTTTATATAGCCGAATCTCGATTCAAACATTTTTATACTGGTATTACTACTGACCCAGAACTGAGAATAAACAAACATAATTCTGGTAAGGGATCCCAAATGGCCAAACAACAAGGGCCATTCAATCTTGTTTATGTATCAAAAGAATTTTTAAACAAATCTTCAGCTAGGAAGCGAGAAGCGCAAATAAAGAAATGGACTAAGGAAAAGAAAGAAAAGTTAATAACTGGAGAGTGGGAATAAATAAAAACAAAAAGGAGTGCCCAGCCACATTGGCCAAACACTCCTGTGAACTACCGAGTCATGTCGAAGTATCGGACGGGAGCGAGGCTCACATGGTTGAGTTCCCTCTCATGGATGAGTACTGGAAAACCCAAGGGTCGATCACCGTCTCCTACCCCTTCTCGCTCCTTAAAGTATCTGCGGTTGACGTCGACGACAACGTAGTTCTCGTCATTCCATCTCACAATGAGCGGTTTTTCCTCGTGCTGCTTTTGGCAAAGCTGATCAAGAATTTCTTGGGGCACGAGGTCGAAGTCGCAATCGCAAGATCCATGATCGCCAAGTCCTCGGAAGCTTGTAACTGCGATGCCAAATTCTCTTGCGAGTCCGACACGGTTCCAGAAGTGGTAGCGATCGTAGAGAGAGTACCCATCTCCGTCTGACTTCATACTATCTTTGTAGGCGAGATCCTCTATGAAGCTTCGGGGGATTTTCCAGGGGCTTGTCACGATAAGTTCAGCAAGCTTTCCCACCGTCTCCTGCCCACGCTGGGTGGTCAGAAAGTGGATCTGCTCGGGGTAACCTCCTTTCAGGACGACCATATCGGTCAGGTTCTTAAGAAGGCTCGCACCCATAAACATCCCGTCCACGAGCGCGTTCGGTGCGTGTTTCCTAGACATCGCTTTCACCTATGGGTTCCCATCCCTGCCCGTTATGGGCACTTCGGAAACATCCTGCATTACATTACCTCGTTTTCACAGATAGTCAATTCAAAAATTCGATAAGCAAAATGCTATAATATTGTGCGACATGGGTAATGTGACTGAATTAGGGCAATTAAAGAGGCAATTCTTGGAATACACCGAGATCGAGAAGGGTCGAGCCCTTAAAACTATTGAAAATTATGACCACTATCTCTCTGTTTTTCTAGAGAACACAGGCGCGAAACTTCCCAAAGATATTACAGACGAAGTAGTTAGAGACTTCAGAATGTGGCTCAACCGCCAGTCCACCGGCAATAACCGACAGACTGGCGATACTATGTCTAAGAAGACGCAGAATTATTACCTAATTGCCCTACGCGCCTTCCTCAAATATCTAGCCAGACAAAATATAACCTCATTGCCAGCAGAACGGATTGAATTAGCCAAAGTAGGCGAACGTTCGCTCGATCTCATCTCCCCCACCGAGCTCTCTCGTCTATTAGATGCTCCTGCCTCGCCGGCAGGCGGGCCACAAGGTGGCGAAATTAAAACTCTCCGCGACAAAGCTATCTTGGAACTCCTGTTCTCTACCGGTCTTCGTGTCTCCGAACTCTGCTCGTTGACTATCGATGTGGATTTTTCCCTAGGAGAATTTTCTATCAGAGGTAAGGGTGGCAAGGTGAGAGTGGTATTTATTTCCGATGAAGCCAAATCTGCCTTGAAGCAATATCTCAAGGCGAGGAAAGATATGAATGATGCTCTCTTCGTCCAAGTTGGCAGAGAGATTAAATCCAAAGAGCCCGTGCCGCTCACTCGTCGTTCAGTAGAAAGAATTGTAAAGCATTATGCTGTGAAGGCGGGCATCTCCAAGAAAGTAACTCCGCACGTTATCCGCCACAGCTTCGCCACCAATCT
>JBAQWR010000051.1:0-12582 GCA_049299015.1 Minisyncoccia bacterium
AGTTCCTTCATCGAAACGAGCTTGAAGATCTTCGTCAGGTATCGGAATCTTCGTCTTATCGTACTTCTTGAGCCACAGCCACGCCGGATGCTTCAGAAACATCATGAATTCTGATTTCGAGATGACCATATATGTATCATAGCTCAACATAGCCATACCTGCCTGCCGGCAGGCAGGTTTTAGCACACTCCAAAAAGTCCTTGACACATTAAGTGTAATATGCTATGATTAAGAATAGGGGGTGCGTATGAAGTGCAAAAAGTGTGGCCGGGAAATTCCGGCAGGACAAGAGGTCAGATTTCCCGAGATTGTCGGTGTCAGGGACGAGACCATATTCTGTCAAGAGTGCGATAGGGCGGCAACATCGCGACTACTCGAAGACATATTCGTGGAGAAGCCTGCTGTGGTCAACGACGAGGATGATGACGAACCCACACACGACTCCAACGGTCCGATCAACTATTCGCCGCCACAAGCCACGATGTCGTGTTGTGGAGCAGAAAAGAAGTTCGACCGTGCCGACGACGAGCCGTGCTGGAATTGCGGGGCTATCTAGGTCTCACAGAAAGACTCGCAAGTCTACATCTGTGAGGCCTTTCTGTTTAAAAAAGTTAGGATTTAGACATTTTTAGAAATTAGTAATTAGGTCAATTAGAAATTCTCTTAATACCCTCTCAATCTATTTATCTTCTCCCCATTAGAAAGCCTCCGGCTTCTAACGGGGCAGGCATGTTGTCTAGTATCCTCGAAGTCTATTTATTTTCTCATGTTGACGGATTTTTTCGTGTGCTTTGGCTTCTATCTGGCGGATGCGTTCGCGGGTGACGCCGAAGACTTTGCCCACTTCTTCTAGAGTATGCGTATAGCCATCGGTTAAGCCATGGCGCATTTCAAGAATCTTTCTCTCCTTGGGAGGAAGATCGCCCAAAATTTCTTTGACCTGGTCAGAAACAATACGTCTCGAAGAATCTTGGTCGGGAGAAAGGATTTTATCATCAGCTAGGAAATCCCCTAGCTTACTTTTGTCATCATCGCCATCATTACCAACTGGACTCTCTAAAGATACGGTGGATTGATCAATCTTTTCGATCTGATAAATCTTTTCCACATCTAGATTCATCTCTAGGGCAATTTCTTCTTGCAGAGGCTCTCGACCGAGGTCTTGGGTGAGGCGTCTAACCACTTGTTTGTATTTAGCAATAGTTTCAACCATGTGCACCGGCACTCGGATAGTGCGCGACTGGTCGGCTAGAGCACGAGTGATAGCTTGGCGTATCCACCAAGTGGCATAGGTTGAGAATTTAAATCCTTTGGTCCAGTCGAACTTCTCCACCGCTTTGTGCAAACCCAAGTTTCCTTCTTGGATAAGGTCAAGAAGTGTAAGATCAGGACTTCGATTAGCGTATTTCTTGGCAATGGAAACCACTAGACGGAGGTTAGCCTTCATCAATAGATTCTTGGCATCTTCGTCCCCAGCTTCAATCCGCTTGGCTAGCTCCTTCTCCATTGAGCCGGCGATAAGAGGATACTGACCTATTTCTCTAAGATACATCTGGATAGAATCGTAAGACGAATCACTTCTCGAGTAGGCATACTGTTTAGCCGTCTCTACTTCTGGCATCTCAAGTAACCCACCTCCTTCGAGAATATCGACACCCAGGGTATGGAATTTAGCGTACAGTTCGTCTAGGAAAAGGATATTGGTTTCGATATTTGGAAACTCTTTCAAGATTTCATCGTAGGTGACGAAACCACGTTCTTTGCCACGGGTAGTAAGACGATCCATCTTGAGCGCCTCATCTACTTTCTTCTTGCTCGATAACTTAGCTTTCGGCTTAGCCTGCTTCTTAGCTTTTAGTTTTTTTATACGTTTAGGAACTTTTTTTGCCGGTCGTTTTTTAACGACGAGCTTCTTCCTTTTATTCTTTTGTTTGCTTTTTGATTTTTTCATTCAAATGTTTATTCTATAACATCTTGCGTCTCTCTTCATCCCTTTCGCGGGTGAGGGCACCAAGTTTTTTAAGCGTTTTCTCGTCGCTTTCGTCTATATTTAGACGTAAGAGAGTTATTTCTTCATCAAGCTCATCAATACGCATAAGAATCGAGAGTTCTTTGCTGTGCTTCACTAGATCCTCATCTCCCGGATTCTCTTTCAGAAGTTCTGTCACTTCCCGATACTCATCCGCACGAGAATGCTTCCTCACAATCTTAATCTCCTCCCGCGTATTCTTTCCGCCACCCGTACTGGCGGATCCGCCAATTCTTATGGCGGACAAATCATCCCAAATAATTTCCTCTTTTATACCTGTCCGCTTGGCGATCATCGAGATGAAGTGGGACTGCTCGATGGAGCTCTTGAGAAGTTTTACCAGGGGCAATATCTCCTTCTCTATTTGTTTACCAAGCTTCCTTGGATCCTTCTCTTTCTTCTCAATTTTCTTGAAGAAGAATTCCACAGCCGGGAGAGATTCTCTAAGAGTATTTTTCCACTCTTCTGGGTCCCTCTTGGCCACTTCTGCCGGGTCCTCACCCTCCGGCATGCTAGCCACCTTCACCTCAAGACCTAAGGAGATCCCAAGCTCACTCGCTTTCTCTGCGGCCTTCTCTCCAGCCAAGTCACCGTCGAAAGCGATGATGATCCTCGATGAAAATCTTTTGAGACGCTCGAGATGAAGGTTGGTGAAGGCTGTGCCAGAAGTAGCCACTGTGTTGTCTACCCCGACTTGATGAGATAAAACCAGATCTATCTGCCCTTCTACTAGAACTGCGTAATCCTTCCTCCGAATTTGATCCTTGGCCTTATCTAGACCATAGAGAACCTCGCTTTTGGTGAAGAGAATAGTTTCAGGACTATTGAGATATTTGGGTTCAGTCTCCTTGGCCAAAGCTCTACCAGAGAAAGCAATGACTCTGCCGTTCTGGTCTGCCAGAGGGAAGATGATGCGATCTCGGAAGACGTCATATGGCTCTCCACCGTCCTCTTTTAATTTAATTAACCCGGCCTTAAGGATTATATCTTTGTCGTAACCAAGACTTTGAAGGTGCCCGAGGAGCGAGCGCCACTCGGCTGGTGCGTAGCCGATGCGCCAGATCTTCGTCGTCTCATTATTTATCCCGCGAGAAGTGACGTAGCCCTTAGCAGACTCATTTGCGGCCAACTCTTTTTCAAAGAACGTCGTCGCTTCTTCTAAGACAGCAAGAATTTTATCCTTCTCTGTCTTCGACTCGCTAGTCTTATACTCAAGTTCTACACCTGCCTTCTCTGCCAGAAGTTTCAAGGCTCCACGAAACTCCAAGCCCTCCATCTCTTCCACGAAAGTGAATATATCCCCCTTGGCGCCACAGCCGAAGCAGTAATAACTCTGGCGCCCCGGTGAGACAAAGAAAGATGGCGTCTTCTCTTGGTGGAATGGACAACGCCCTTTGAAACTAGCGCCAGCTTTCTCTAGTTTGACGTAGCCAGATACTATTTCGGCTATATCTAGCCTTTCTTTGATTGTGTCGACATCGCCTCGCATATCAATTTCTCTTTATAGCCACCTTTGAAACTGGTACCAGCAGGGATAAGACGACCGATGATAACGTTCTCTTTCAAACCAACAAGGGTATCGACGGAACCCCTGATGGCCGCCTGGATGAGTACTCGAGGCGTGTGTTGGAAGGAGGCGGCGGATAGGAAACTTGAACGAGAAAGTGAGACTTCTGTGATACCCATGACCACAGCATCGCTTGCCGCTTCTTCCTTGCCTCCTTCTTTCATAAGATTATTAGTTACCGTTAGATCAGAAACCTCGACCACATCTCCACGGTTGAAGTGGGTGTCGCCAGAGGACTTGATCTTGCGACGACTAAACATTTGTCGCACGATGAGTTCGATATGTTTGTGAGACACAGCGGCACCTTGGAGTTCGTAGAGCTTGGAAACTTCGTGAATAATATAATTCTCTGTCTTTTCGCGACCAGCATAGCGGAAGAGTTCATCGAGATCCGCCGAGCCGTCAGTCAAAATGTCTCCTTTGGAAACACTCTGACCTACACGTACCAAACTTACTCGAGAAGCTGGTACTGTATATTCGTTATCAAGTTTTTTACCCTTCACCTCTCCGGCTTCTGGTGTAACCACAATCAACTTATCGTGACCAATCACCTTGATCTCAGTTACCACTCCATCAAGATGGCTGACGAGCGCAGGCACTTTCGGCTTGCGCTTCTCGAAAATTTCTTCGACACGAGGCAGACCGGCCGTGATGTCACCACCGAGAGATGCAGTACCTCCAGCGTGGAAGGTACGCATAGTTAGCTGGGTACCAGGCTCGCCGATGGCCTGGGCCGCAACCGTACCCACAGCCTCTCCTAGCTCAATTGGCTTATTATTCCCTAGGTCGACGCCATAGCACTTAACACAGAGGCCATGTATGGACTTACAGGCCAGAGGCGAGCGGACATTTACAGATTCGACTGATGCCTTGTCGACTATTTCCCCGTCTTTCTTGGTGAAGAGATGCCCTCGTTTGAATAGAATGTTCCCAGAACCATCGACAAGATCAATGGCTAGAAATCTGCCCTTGATATTTTTGGAAAGTGGCATCTCGATACCGGAGGCTGTTTTCTTGTGGATGATAGTCCCCTCTTTGGCTCCACAATCATCTTCGGCCACAATCTCATCTTGGGCCACATCGAAGAGACGACGTGTAAGGTAGCCGGCCTTGGCGGTGTTGAGCGCTGTGTCAGTAAGACCCTTGCGGCTTCCGTGAGTAGTGATGAAATATTCAAGTGGAGTCAGACCCTCTTTGTAACAAGAGAGAATTGGAAATTCGAGAGAGTCCCCTGAGATAGAAGCGATGATACCTTTCATACCAGCCATTTGGGTTAGGTTACCCAAGGAACCTCTGGCCTCCGAGTATGTCATGTCGTAGACAGAGTCGTTTATACCAAGTGTACCTGGAATAAGTTTCTCCACTTCTGACTTCACTCCCTGCCAGATCTCAACTGACTTGACTATACGCTCATGTTCAGAAAGAAGGCCATCTTTGTACTGACCGACCACCTCGCTGACAGCCTTACGCCCACCATCGATAATGGCCCTCTTGCCTTCTGGGATCTTCACATCTCCGATCCCCCAAGTAATCCCAGAACGAGTGGCGTAGCGGAAACCGAAACTCTTTATCCTGTCCATAATTGGAGGTAAGTTTTCAATACCATAGCGCTCTATCAAATCATCTACGAGCTCGGACATTTTCTTGCGACTCATTTCATGATTAACGAAAGGATAGTCCTTCGGTAAAATAACGTTAAACAAGAGTCGCCCAACAGTAGTCTCGAATAATTTGCCGTCGAAAGCTTTGTATCTCTCGGTAGAGTTTGGCAAAACAGAAATCTTGGCCCGTAGACTCACCGCGCCGAATTCGTGAGCTGTAATAGCGCTATTGGGACTCGAGTAGTACTTGCCTTCTCCCTTCTCCCCAGGGAGAATGCGCGTTATCCAGAAGGTGCCTAGGACAATATCGAGAAGCTTGGCAACGACTACGGGATCACCCGAACCTGGTTTCAAGATATTTTTGTCAGCAGCCATGACAAGGCGCGCTTCGGCCTGAGCTTCTTCTGACAGAGGCACGTGGACGGCCATCTGGTCACCATCGAAGTCAGCGTTGAAAGCAGTACAAACTAGGGGGTGGAGCTGGATGGCATTGCCCTCAATCAAGATTGGTTGGAAAGCCTGAATACCTAGACGGTGAAGTGTAGGAGCGCGGTTTAGAAGAACGTATTTGCCACGGATAACTTCTTCCAAGATTGCCCAGACTTCTGGAATAGCATCATCGATGAGACGACGGGCGCCGGGAATATTGTAAGAGAGCTCACGCTTGAGAAGTTCTGAAATAATAAATGGCTTGAAAAGTTCAAGTGCCATGTGCTTAGGTAGACCACATTGATGGAGCTTGAGCTCTGGACCAACCACAATAACCGAGCGGCCAGAGTAGTCGACGCGTTTACCCAAGAGATTTTGTCTGAAGAGACCTTTCTTGCCCTTGAGATTGTCGGAGAGAGACTTGAGAGGTCGGCGTTGAGACTGATTGCCGGAGACACTTGAGTGTCTGATGGTGTTGTCTATCAGGGCATCGACTGCTTCTTGGAGAATTCTTTTTTCATTGCGAAGGATAACGTCTGGAGCGTTGATTTCCTTGAGCTTCTTGAGACGGTTGTTGCGGTTGATGACACGACGGTAGAGGTCATTCACATCAGAAGTTGCGTAGCGTCCTCCATCGAGAGGCACCATCGGGCGGATAGCCGGTGGGATTACCGGAATACGCACGAGAAACATCCATTCTGGTCTGATATTTGCATTCATCATCCATTGGACAGTCGAGATACGTTTGTTGAGACGAGAAATTTCTGTCGAGGGAGAATGTTCGACGGAGGCCTCGAGTTCCTTGAGCAACTTATTGAGATCGGTGTTCCTCAAAATATCGTAAATAGCCTCTGCGCCAATCCCCGCTTCAAATATGGTTGGATACTTGACGGATGAACGATGGTACTCAATCTCATTCAACACTTTCCCTGGCACAAGAGCTTCGATGTCTCGCTTGGTAGCAAGCGCCAGTTCCTTGAGCATGAGTTTGCTCTTGTCATCTTGTAAGCTCTTCGACTTAGCCTTGAATTCCGAATCAAGATCCTTGAGCACCTTGGTCTTCTCTGCTTCTGAGACAGAGGTGACGATATAACCGGCGAAATAAACAACCTTCTCAAGATCTGACACAGGAACCCCCATCACAAGTGATATGCGTGAGGGAACATTTTTTAGAAACCAGATGTGAGCAACGGGACTAGCAAGCTCGATATGACCCATGCGTTCGCGACGGACAATCGAGCGGGTAATCTCCACGCCACATTTCTCACAGACGATACCCTTGTATCGGATACCGCGATATTTACCACAATAACATTCGAAATCTTTGTCAGGTCCAAATATTTTTTCATCGAATAAGCCGTTCCTCTCACTCCTCTGTGTACGGTAGTTGATAGTCTCTGGTTTGGTTACTTCTCCGTAAGACCACTCTTTGATGCGCTCTGGAGAAGCGAGTTTGATCGAGATATTGTTGAAGTCGCTCTCAACTCCTTGTTTTGTTTTGAAGTTATTCATTATTTTTTGGAATTATTCTTTGTTATTCTCAAGATCTACATCAAGAGCTAAACCGCGGAGGTTGTTGAGAAGAACGTTGAAAGATGCTGGCAGGTGTGGTTCTGGGATCTTTTCTCCCTTGACTATCGCATCGAAAGCAGCTGAGCGACCGAGAATGTCGTCCGACTTGATGGTCAACATTTCACGAAGCGTATGACTTGCGCCGTGGCCAAGAAGCGCCCAGACTTCCATTTCTCCGAAACGTTGGCCACCGTTCTGAGCCTTGCCTCCCAGAGGCTGTTGAGTGATAAGAGAATAAGGCCCGATAGAGCGCATATGTATCTTGTCTTCGACCATGTGGTGAAGTTTGAGAATATACATGTAACCAATGGCTACATCTTGGTTGAAGGCTTCTCCAGAACGACCGTCGAAAAGTTTGACCTTGCCGGATTCTTGGAAATTGGCTTTGACAAGCTCCTCTTTGATCTCATCTTCAGTAGCGCCAGCAAACGGCGGCACAATAGCCTGATAGTTCAAAGTGTGCGCAGCCAAACCAAGATGCATCTCGAGAATCTGACCAAGGTTCATACGAGAAGGCACACCTAGAGGTGTGAGGATAACATCGATAGGAGTACCGTCAGCCATATAAGGCATGTCTTCGACCGGAAGAATTCTCGATATAACTCCCTTGTTGCCGTGCCTGCCGGCTAGCTTGTCGCCTACTGAAACATTTCTCAATTGTGCTACTTGAATATGAATTTGTTTGAGAACACCTGAATCAAGCTTGTCTCCCTTCTCACGAGTAAAGACTTGCACCGAGATCACTCTGCCTCGCTTGCCACCCTCCATACGCTTAGAAGTATCTTTGACATCACGAGCCTTCTCACCGAAAAGAGACCGGAGAAGGCGTTCTTCTGGAGTTAGCTGGGACTCGCCTTTGGGAGTAATCTTACCGACCAAAATGTCGCCAGAACGTACTTCCGCTCCGACTCTGATGATGCCGTCTTCGGCCAAGTTTTTGAGCTTCGATTCGCCGACGTTAGGGATGTCGCAAGTGGTCATCTCTGGTCCAAGCTTGGTATCTCGCACGTTGATCGTAAATTCTTCGATATGAATGGAGGTAAATTTACTCTTCTCAACTAGACGCTCGGAGATGATAATGGCGTCTTCATAGTTAGCCCCTGACCAGGACATGAAGGCGACTAGAGCATTCTGACCAACAGACATCTGGCCATTGGACGAAGAAGATGTGTC
The DNA here is from genome assembly GCA_049299015.1 of Minisyncoccia bacterium. Lineage (GTDB taxonomy): Bacteria > Patescibacteriota > Minisyncoccia > Phycocordibacterales > Zambryskibacteraceae > UBA5004. The sequence continues at coordinate 8,372 of JBAQWR010000051.1, forward strand.
GGCTAGTACTGTGCCCTTCTTCACTTTCTGCCCCAGTTCGACCGAAGGCCTCTGGTGGAAAGTGGTGAAGCCATTAGTCATTGAGAAGTTTATCAGTGGGAATTTGTGACTACTGCCCTTGCTGTCCTTCACCGTCACCAATTTGCCATCTACATAAGATACGACTCCGTCTACAGGGGAGAAGATGACGCGACCTGTATCGCGGATAGCAATCTCTTCGATACCTGTAGCTACCAGAGGCACTTCCGGTACAATGCACGGAGTAGCTTGTTTCTGCATGTTCGAACCCATCAGTGCTCTGTTAGCATCATCGTGGTTAAGAAACGGTATCATCGAAGTGGCTATGGAGAAAGCCTGATTGGTAGCCACGTCCATAAAATTAACCTCATTGCGAGGAACTGTGTGTGGCGTGCCTTTGATACGCACTTCGACGACATCTGGGACAATCTTGTCGTCCTCCACTGGTGTCGCTGCGTGAGCAATACTGAAATCCTCTTCTTCCAATGCGTTGAGATACTTGACCTCTCCTGTAAGTTTGCCATTTTTGACGGTGGCATAAGGAGTCTCGATCATGCCGAAATCATTGATACGAGCGTAGGCGGCTAGACGCAAGATAAGACCGATGTTTGGGCCTTCCGGAGTCTGGATTGGACAAAGACGACCGTAGTGAGAAGGGTGGACGTCACGCACTTCATACCCTGCACGAGCACGGTTGAGACCACCCGGACCGAGAGCAGAGAGAGTGCGGAGGTGTTCAAGTTCTTCTAGGGCATTGGTCTGTTGCATGAACTGCGAAAGTTGGTAAGTAGTGAAAAATTCTTTCATCCTAGCCTGAAGTGGCTTAGGAGAAATGAATTGTACTGGCAAGGTCACATCGGTATCGATGGTGGACATCCTGTTTTGAATATTCCTCTTGATCTGAGCCATACCGACACGAATCTTCTGTTGGAAAAGCTCCCCCACCAAGCGTACTCGACGAGAACTTAGGTTGTCGATGTCGTCTGGCATCGAACCAGGGGTTATATTGAGATGGATAACATGCGAGATGATAAGGATGATGTCGTCGAGGGAAAGGGTGCGACGCTCGATCTCTTTGGCTGTCTCCTTGATACCAAAGCGACTATTGAATCGGAAACGGCCCACACGAGACAGATCGTAACGCTCTTTGTCGAATATAGACTGTACGAACTCTCGAGCATTGTCAGCGGCCGCTAGATCGCCATCACGCAAGCGTTTATGAATCTCTATGCAAGCCTCGTCGATACTAGTGGTGTGATCCTTGAGTAAAGTCTTCTTGATATGAAGATCGGCTCCCTCCACATCTTTGAAAAGAGCGAGAATCTTGTCATTGGTAGCTACACCAAATGCTCTTAAGAGTGCCGTAACAGGAAACTTCCTCTTGCGATCAATGCGGACGTATATGGTGCCGTCAAAGTCGGTTTCAAGCTCAATCCAAGCCCCCCGGCCTGGGATAATCTTGGCACCAAAGGTTTTCTTGCCCTTAAGCTCTTGAGTAGTGAAGGAGACACCTGTGGAACGAGCAAGCTGTGGCACAACCACACGTTCGATACCAGAGATGATAAAAGTACCGTGAGGAGTCATGAGTGGGAAATCAGCCATGAAGATCTCCTGCTCCTTCTCCGTGCCCATGATCAAGTTCTTGAGTCGCACTCGCACCTTCAAAGGAGCCTCGTAAGAGAGCTTCTTGTCCTTGGCCACGTATTCGTCGAACTTCGGTTCGGCTAATTCGAAGTTTGTAAAATCTAGTTGAAACTTCTTTTCTGAAAAATCTTTGATAGATGAGAACTCTTCGAAAACTTCTTTGAGACCTTTCTCAATAAGCCACTTGAAGGAATCTACTTGGGAGATTACCAGATTTGGCGTCTCGGTCAGAGGTTCTCTGAATCGACCGAAATACTTCTTTACTCGTGTAGATGTATCCATAAATAAAGCAAAAAAATTCGAAGCACGGCGTCTTTTGCCGTGTCGTTAGAAAAGATTATTAATTTATACCAAAACCCCTATCTGCCGTAACTCAATCGTTGAGGACTATCTTACTTTATACCCCTATTTCTTGTCAAGGCTTATGGGGGGTAAAAAGAAAGGGCGGCCGAAGCCACCCCATGAGAAACCGATCAGCCCTACCGTGCTGGGTCGAGATCTGTTGTAGCACATCCGCCATAGTCGTCATCTCGTCGAATCTCCTGCCGGCGAACACGCTCCGCAAGACTCAGGTTCTCAGAACGCCTTTTCCAAACCTTCTTTGCTACTACGGCCGCGACAATGAGAACGGCCGTCAAAGATCTCACATCCATGTACTCCTCCTTTCCAAATTAAAGCAGAGATTTTTTATAAAATCAACTAAACGTATAGTAACGATTTAGACAAAAGAAGAGGCGACATTGCTGTCGCCTCTGACCATCCTACAGACTATCAGAGCTTTCCCAGACTGTATTTGATTTCAGTGTTAGCCCAGAAAGGTTCAACTACCCATGGACCAACGACATAACTAGCCGGGATCACGAAGGGTTCTCTAGTCAGCCCAACAGTTCTTGAGGCGTTTGCTAATTTGTGAAGCCTACGAGCATTCCTGCTCGTGAAGTCCACAAACATAGATACTCCATCTTGGGTCGACAAGAGATCGTCAAGCGCGTGAGCATAGAGCTGGAGACCGAATGGCGCCGTGTAAGCTCCGCAAGCGCAATTACCCGATGAGATGTGCTTGGCCTCCTTGTCATGCGGAGCGTCGTCAAGTCCTGCCATGACCCAGTAGTTACCCTCTTCGACAAGGTGAACCAGCTCAGACTGATCTCTCCTTGTCTTGATCGGCGGTTTACAAACCGCCCGCACATCTCCGAAACTTCGATCTTCATCTGAAGCAAGATGGTGAGCAGTGAGGGTCAGGTAGAAACGTCCGGTATCTTCCACCATCTCTTTCCAAAATGGGATACACCGACCGTCTGTGCCGTGTTCCCAAATGATTGTTGCATCGGTATCGTTCAGAAACATATCGACGATCGGGAGAAACGCGAACTCCGCATCCCGATTGTCGAAAAGCATCCACGGATGCTCCGGGTGCAAGTGAACCTTGATCCCACATTCACCACATCGTCTGATGACCGGCAAAAGCCGGCTGTAATCCCGCACACCGTTGTGCGACTTCGTTGTGCGATCGAGCGGATAGATCTTGGCATCGACAATTCCTCGCTCGGCGCAGTCGTCAATCATCCCGATCGTAGTTCTTTCATTGATCATGACAGTCGGGATGAGTTGGCACTCGTGGGGAGTATCCCCCTCCTCCGCCTTCGTCATGTACTCAATCACGTCCCGTGCCGTGAGAAGGCCTTCCTTCGTGTTCGGCATGGGTAAGAGACAGTCAGCCCCGCCTTCGATCGCCAATTCGATTAGCGGACCGACCAGCTCACCCTCCCGTAAGTGGCAGTGCACGTTGGCCAAAGCATCGACTTCGATAATAGACATGTGACAAACCTCCAGTTATTGGATCATCCTGGCGACAGACTAGCTGGAAACTTATTTAAAAGCAATGAGAAAATAAAGATTGATTTTGCATGCTAATTCCTATAGTGTTCTTGACAGAAAAGCACGCCAACTACAGATTGGAGCAGAGCAATGATCACACTATCCAATGGTCACCGGTTCGAGTACATGGTCGCTAGTGGTGCGTTGGGGTTCGATGGTCGAGGCTGGCCATGGGAAAGACCCCTCGTTGCTCTCGGACTTATTCGACCCGAACTCTTCACGGTCGTTCTCAAGAGTCTAACTCGCCATCCCCGCGCCGGAAATCTCCGATGGTGGAAACCGTGGGATTGTGTCCGACTCATTGACGGCGGTTCCGTCAACAAGGTTGGACTGACCAACCCTGGCATTGATTACTGGTGCAACAAGATTGCCCCAACTATCAGCTTTCACCACCTGAGACTCGTCAGTTCAATATTCGGAGAAGAACACGAGTTGGTAGAGATGGCTACGAGACTCAATCAGTTTATCAATCTCGTAGGACTCGAGGTCAATGTGTCCTGCCCGAACACCGGTCACGCTATCGAAACAGCTGAGACCGTGGTGAAGGCGGTGCGAGCAGTGAAAGCCGCATCTCACCACCCCATCATCGTCAAGGTTTCGGTCGATCAGGATTACATGACGATCGCGCGTCATCTCATCGGTATTGCTGAAGCTATTTCGCTCAACAGCGT
>JBAQWR010000052.1:0-1933 GCA_049299015.1 Minisyncoccia bacterium
GTATAGAATTTGTCACCAAAAAAATCACTGACGCGGTAGCTAGGATCAGTATGGGTTATACGGATTATCTCGAGCTCGGGAATCTTGATGCTAAAAGGGATTGGGGTTTTGCCGGGGATTTTGTAGAGGCTATGTGGCTTATGATGCAGAGGTCAGAGCCGGATGATTTCGTTATTGCTACAGGGAAATCACATTCAGTAAAAGAATTTTGTAAAGAAGCTTTTTCCATTGCCAATTTGGATTACGAGAAATATGTTAGAACAGATAAGCAATTCATGCGTCCGGTAGATGTACGTTTCTTACTCGGCGATCCTTCAAAAGCAAAAAAGGTTCTAGGTTGGGAGCCGAAGACTACTTTCAAAGAACTAGTCACCATGATGGTCGAAGCTGATATAGCCAAGTATAAAGATCCGATGGAACATGCTCAACAGTTTCTCAAGCATATATGAAAAAGCGGGCGCTTGTCACAGGAGTGACTGGCCAGGATGGATATTATATTTCTGGGCTTCTCAAAGAAAAAGGGTATGAGGTTTTCGGATTTACTGGCGACCTTGGAGATGAAAATGCCATCATCCGGATAGTTGAAGAGTCGAAACCTGAAGAGGTCTATAACTTAGGGGCCATATCGGATCTAAGCTCTGCTATCAAGGATCCAGAGCGAACTATGAAGATAAATTATGAAGCGCCGATCAAACTTTTGAATGAGTCAAAGAAATTAAATCCTAGGGTGCGATTTTGCCAAGCATCTTCCTCGGAAATTTTCAGTCGAGATAATCCTGCTCCCCAAGATGAGAATGCCATTTATGGCCCTACCAACTCATATGGAGTTGCCAAACTACAAGCCCAGCAAGAAATAAAAAGGCAAAGAGATGAAGAGGGAGTTTTTGGCTGTTCTGCCATTCTCTATAATCACGAATCACCAAGGCGCTCCGAAAGATTTGTTACAAGAAAAATTACCCTAACTCTAGCTAAAATAAAATTGGGGTTAGACCAAACTCTTGAGCTCGGGAATCTTGATGCTAAAAGGGATTGGGGTTTTGCCGGGGATTATATTGAAGCCATGTGGATGATGCTTCAAGCACATAAGGCAGATGATTACGTTATTGCTACAGGTGTACCGCATACAGTCAGAGACTTCGTGAATGTGGCAGCCCAATACTTGGGTATAGGATTAAAGTGGCAAGGGGAAGGAGAAAATGAGGTAGCTAAGAATGTGGTGGGAGAAGTGGTGGTCAGAGTTAATCCAGAGTTTTATCGTCCACTTGAGAAAAATGCTGTAATAGGCAATAATGCCAAGGCTAAGAGGATGTTAGGGTGGAAGCCGCGCACTTCCTTTGAAGATCTGGTAGAGCTCATGACAGAAAAAGATCTTGAATATGCTAAAACTTTAAAATAATGACAGAACAAGAAAATTTAATATTGACCCCGACGGCACCCGGTGAGCTTATCGATAAAATTACGGTCTTAAGGATCAAGGCAGAACGGATAAAAGATCCAGCTCGATTGGCAAATGTCAATACTGAACTTGAAATGCTCGAGGAAGTAAGGGAAAAACATTTCTCTAAAAACGAGCGACTCCAAGAACTTGAAGAAAATCTCAAGAAAGCCAACGAAGAAATCTGGGATATGGGTGACAAGATTCGCGAACTTGGAGAAGGTCGGGATTTTGGAAAAGAATTTGTAGAGCCAGCTTATGGCATACACTTAGCTAACGATAGACGAGCCACGATCAAAAAAGAAATAAACTTAATGCTTGGCTCTAGCCTGATAGAGGAGAAATCTTATAAACACTGGAAATAGTTACTTTCCGATCACTTCAAACTTAGGGCAAGGTACGATGAGTTTGCCGCCTCTTTGAAGAAAATCTGCTTCGCGTTTTTTAAATTCAGCGATGAAGTGCCATGGGAGAACCAGAAGATAGTCAGGTTTGGCT
>JBAQWR010000053.1:0-3251 GCA_049299015.1 Minisyncoccia bacterium
CCTTTAACATCTCTATCGAGAGCTATTGAAAATATCATCAATATTTACGGTAACTTCCCGAAAACTACCATGCAGTTTTTCAAACAAACTATCAATCCCCTCTTTGAGCCAAATGAATATTATAATATCATTTATCTAAAACTTCGCAAACTTGCCGAAGATGAGAATCGTCCTAATTTTTACACCTTGGCGGAAAATCTTTTTTATATCAGACGGTTATTTGAAAAAGACCGAGAGTTTTTAAGTGATTATTTCAGAAAAGAATTAGAGCTTCTTGACGGCACGGAAGAAGAGCAACTCGCTAAATTAGCTGACGTGCTTCACGGCATCACCAAAGTGCATGTCAATCAGATCGTAAATATGATTAAGAATTTGCAATAGAAGATCGAGTAGCCCGGAGGTGTTACTCCAGGCTCTCACGGAACCGTACGTGAAGCTCTCGCTTCATACGGCTCTTTGCGGACTTGTTGCTATCATATACCAGTGAACAAATAGTTTGGGTTTTTCCTTCTTCATTTCTTTCAATATATCCCATGCTTTACCATGTGATGCTATTTTCAGTTTATGCTTAAGATACTTCACCAATCTTTTATCTAGTAGAGAGGCAAGTTTATACATCTCGCTCTTCCTACAGTGACCATAGTACTCGATCCAGCCTCTGCTAACTCTATTTATTCCTATTGCCAGTTCCTCTATAGGTTTATGGCAAAGGGAGTTTAGTCGCATCTTCTGAATCTTCTCTCCCATCATCAGCAAGGCTCCTTGCCCCATTCCTGGGGTGAATACTATCTTGCCTTTATAGCTTCTTGGTTTGAAGTCATATCCTAAAAATTTGAACTTCCTTGGTACTTTATGACCCATATGATCGTGGCTGTTGCTAATACCAGCATACACTATCTTGGTCTTCTCAGGACTAACTTCAAGTTTATATTGCTTGAGTCTATTCTTGATCTTACCTAGGATAAATTGTGCTTGTTTCTCACTTACACAATGAACGATAATGTCATCCGCATACCTTGCAAATGCAATGTTTGTAAATTCTTTTTTCATCCATTCGTCGAAGCCTTCATGCAAATACAGATTTGCTAAAACTGGACTAATAACTCCACCTTGCGGTGTGCCTTTTATCCTTTCTAACTTTTCACCCGTATCTTCATCTATGGCTTCCGCTTTGAGGAACTTCTTAGCATAGAGTACAACCACTGGGTCTTTAGAGTATTTCTCAACTATTTCCATCATTAGATCATGATCTAAATTATCAAAGAAGCCTTTGATGTCCAAATCAATTATCCATCCACTTGGACGTGATATGCATCTTTCTCTGGTTTTGAGTACAGCATCAATTGCTGACCTTCCTTTGCGATATGCATATGAATCCTCATGAAATAGATAATCTACTTCTTTTTCCAAGCGACTCTTGATGATCGATTGTGCTACTCTATCAGTCACATTTGGTATTCCGAGCTTCCTGACCCCACCATTTGCTTTTGGTATGGAGACAATCTTTACAGGTTGAGCTTGATAGCTACCAGAACTTAATCTGTTCCATATTTTATATAGTTCATCATCAAGCCTTGCTGCTACCTGGGCTATCGTTTTACCGTCTATCCCAGCACCTCCTCCTGCTCGTCGCACCGCTTCCCACGCTGCAACTCCTTCTACTCGGTCTATGTTATAGCGTTTTGACATATTTTAAATAATCCTCCTTACGTAGTTGTTACTTAACTTTCCGTCGCATCCACATGCAGCCCTTCGCTCCATCTTCATTACAAAGACTTCATCACTACTACTTCTGCATCTGCCCCAAGCAGCCAGAAAGACTCTGCTTGGTTCTCAAGTTCCGTAACAGACCCTGACCTATGTTCGCGCCATCTCTGTGCCACCAGCTAGAGATACAGTACTGTATGTAACTTATCACCTCTTCCTGCAAGCGCGTAGAGACTCGCAGTTTTAGCTAGGAATTTGAAGCTTTTGACACTTAACTATGATGATTCACTTTCGTTCGCCTTCATAAATCGCACTTGACCATTTCTAGCCTTTTCCTTAACGTTCACCACCACATTCCTTAGAATGGAGCAGCTTAAGGTAGTTTAAGACCTGCTCATACCAGCCGATCTTGGTGGGTCTACCACCATGTCTATTACAGCATCGCTTCCTCCTTTCGTTGGTTACGTTCTTGACACACCTACGCTGCTTCCGCCTTCCAAGTAGCCTTAAGTTGGTTGACGTAAGTATCCATCTTTTAAAAGCGGTATTAATGAGAGTTAGATTCATTTTCTTTTTCTTTAATTGTTTCTCTCATTTATCTTAAAATGGGTCTCCTGATTAAACAACGCTAGCAAAATGTCTAATGACATTCGATATAATTTTGTAGATAGTCTTGACTAGGGTAACCATTTTAAGTTACGCGTGTTATCAAATTGTAAAAACAAACTAGCGACTTGCTCTCTTATAAAGGATAATATAAATATACTATATCACTCCACCAGCTAGAACATATTTAACATTAAGATATTCTTCAATCCCCATATAAGACCCTTCCCTGCCAAAGCCAGATTCTTTAATTCCGCCAAAAGGTGCAACGGCGGTCGATAATATCCCCTCATTAATTGCAACCATTCCATATTCTAATTGCTCCGCTACATGCCAGGCTCTACGAAGATCTTCACTAAACAAATATGATGCTAGGCCATAAGCAGTGTCATTTGCCATTTTAATTACTTCCGTATCATTCTTAAAAGATATCAGCGATAGAACCGGTCCAAAAACTTCCTCTATTGCTATATCCATACCCATAGTAACATTGGTAATGATCGTTGGCTGGAAACATTGACCGTCACGTCTACCACCCGTAACAATCTTGGCTCCCTGCTTTACGGACTTCCACATCAGAAATTCCATATTCTTAATCGCTTCATCATTAATGATTGGACCTTGATCTACATCCTCATCCATACCGTTACCGCATTTCAGAGTTGCTACAGAATTTTTCAGCAATTCAACAACTTTGGAATATATATCCTCATGCACAAAAACCCGATTAGCACAAACACAAGTTTGTCCTGAAGCCCGGAATTTTGATTCCATTAAACCTTTAATAGCTTTATTTAAATCAGCATCCGGGAAAATAATAAAAGGCGCATTACCACCAAGCTCTAAGGATAAACGTTTTACCCTATCGGCACATAGAGCCATTAATTTTTTGCCGATATAAGTAGAACCGGTGAAACTAATTTTCTTCACAATAGAAC
>JBAQWR010000054.1:0-1799 GCA_049299015.1 Minisyncoccia bacterium
TATCTATGGTGACAAATCCTTCTTACTAACCGGTGATTCGCCGATAAGGATAGAAGATGTTTTGCTAAATCTGGACAAAGAACTTCTCGATTCTGATGTGCTCAAGGCTGGGCATCATGGTTCTCGTACATCCACCTCACTTTCCTTCGCCCAAGCTGTTTCTCCCGAGTATGCAGTAATTTCTGCCGGCCAAGATAATACTTATGGTCACCCACACCAAGAAGTTTTAGATATTTTACAAAAAGGGGGCGTCAAAATGGTCAGCACAATAGAAAATGGCACGATCAAATTTGAAACGGATGGGAAAACTCTAGAACTTAAATAACCCCGGCTTTTTTGAGGACGCTGTGGGCGCCGCGCTTGTTGATGGTCTTGATAGCGCTGGTGGAGAGGATGAGGGAGATAGTTTTCTTCAATTCTGGAACGTAAATGCGTTTTTTCTGGAGATTGGGGTACTTCCTAACCATCCCCGTTGGGTTGAATTGGAGAGCACGAGTGCGGTTCGAATATCCACCTCCCATCTTCGAACCCTTCTTATTTACTGGGCAAATTCTAGCCATAAGGAGCTTAATTTACATGATATAATGCCCAAATGCAAGTCACTTTCCTCTTCCAGATCGCCGTTCTCATAATGTCGGTAGTGATACACGAAGTCTCTCATGGCTATGCGGCAAGTATGCTCGGCGACCAGACAGCTAGATATCAAGGCCGTCTGACTCTTAACCCCCTCAAGCATCTCGACTTTGTCGGCTCAATCCTGGTGCCGTCCATCTCCTACTTCCTTGGAGGATTTATCTTCGGCTGGGCCAAACCTGTGCCGTACAATCCATACAATCTGCGTCCCGGCCGCTGGTCAGAAGCTCTTGTCGCGGCTGCCGGTCCGGCTTCCAATATTGTTATGGCCATTATCTTCGGCCTACTTTTGCGGTTTAGTATAGCAAGTGGAAGCCCCTTGGCCGGCCCGGCTTCCATAGAAATTGTCTCGATGATCGTCTTCATCAACATTCTCCTAGCCATCTTTAACCTCACCCCTATCCCGCCACTTGATGGCTCTAAGCTTGTTTTCGCTATTTTCCCAGACAAACTTCAGCAAATGAGAGTCTTTTTCGAGAGATACGGCCTGATGCTCGTACTTTTCTTTATCTTCTTCCTCTGGCAGTTCATTTTCCCCGTCATTCTCTTTCTCTTCCGTCTGATCACTGGGTTTGCAATTTGAGCCCGTGTTTAGTACAGTGTGAGTCTCCCGTTAAGGGATTTTTTATCGCAAATGTCGACCATCAATCAGTTAATCAAGCGCAAGAGAAAGAAGCTCGCTCGCAAGACCAAGGCGATCGCTTTGACGCGCGGTTTTAATACCATCAAGAACCGACCAGTCTTTTTTAACGCTCCTTTCAAGCGTGGTGTGGCTACTAAGGTGACTACAAAGACTCCTAAGAAACCTAACTCTGCCATTAGAAAAATCGCCAGAGTTAGATTGACCAATGGTATGGAGGTGACAGCCTACATCCCAGGCATAGGACATAATCTCCAAGAACACTCGGTGGTTATGATTCGTGGTGGTCGTGTGAAGGATGTCGGTCTTCGTTACACTATTGTGCGTGGCGTACTTGATGCTACGGGTGTTGACGGCAGGAAGCAGACGAGAAGTCAGTACGGAGCTAAGAGACCTAAGAAGAAATAAATGAGACGCAAACTTAAAGCCAAGCCGAAGATCCAACCCGATTTCGTCTATGATTCCGAGAAAGTGACTAAGTTCGTCAACTATTGTATGGAGGGTGGCAAGAAGGCTACTGCCAGAA
>JBAQWR010000055.1:0-3182 GCA_049299015.1 Minisyncoccia bacterium
CGTAGGAAGTGATGAGCGCTTCGCGCGATTCACTTTCTCCGGCGCATCTGAAATCGAGATCGATTCTATAGGCAGAGTTCTGATTCCTGAATTCTTGCGGGAGTTCGCGGATTTGAAAAACTCCATCATCATCACCGGCGTCCACGACAGGGTGGAAATCTGGAATGAAAGCAAGTGGGTAGCCTACAGAAAGAAACTCGAATCAGAGTATGCATAAACCTGTTCTTTTACACGAAAGTATTGAGGGTCTGGATCTCCAAGAGGGTGAAATCTTCTTGGACGGCACCTACGGTGCCGGAGGACATAGTGGGGAAGTGTTGCGGCGCTTCCCGACGGTGAAAATAATTGCCCTCGACCAAGACCCCGCCACCGGGAAGGCGGGCAGGCCTCAGGCTGGAGTGATCACAGCCAACTTCAGAGATCTGGATCGAGTAGTAGACGAGAAAGTTGACGCCATCCTCTTCGATCTAGGGTTCTCGTCTGATCAATTGGAGGGAGGCGTTCCCGGTTTATCTTTTCTCCGGGACGAACCTCTTGATATGCGACTCTCAAGACAAGGTCCGACAGCCGCCGACATCTTAAACTCCTGGGATGAGTATGCCATTGAACTCATCCTGCGCGGCTTCGGAGAAGAGAAGTACTCGAGAAAGATTGCCAGAGAAATCGTAGACAGAAGGGAATTGAAACCTTTCAAAACTACTTCTGATCTCGTCGAGGCAGTGATCGCAGTTAAACCTAAGAGTTGGCGGGACAAGATTAACCCGGCAACCAAAACCTTCCAAGCTCTCCGTATTGCGGTAAACGAAGAATTGGCGAGTCTCGAGATCGGGTTGGAAAAAGGTTTCGAGATACTCAAGACCGGCGGGAGATTCGCAGTCATCTCCTTCCACAGCCTCGAAGACAGGATAGTAAAAAACTTTTTCCGAGACAGAGTCAAAGAAGGAAGAGGCGAGTTAGTAAACAAGAAGCCTATAGTACCGAGCGAGGAGGAGATAAAGGAAAACCCCCGTTCCCGAAGTGCCAAATTAAGAATTATTAAAAAATATGAGTAGAAGAATAAATTTTAGTCACGACCAGCTTGCTCTACCATTTGGAGACCTGCCTGCCGGCAGGCAGAGGAGGGGTGGGGTGGCCATTTCACACGATAGTCGAGTCCGTATTTTCTGGGCGCTTTTATCTTTATCTATAATATTCTTCTTTGTCTATATATACGCCATAAACATGACTACCAGAAACATCGTCGCAAGACAAAATCTAGAAAGACAGATAGCCGAGGTGTCTGGTAAACTTAGCTCACTTGAATTCGTCTTCATCGGACTCAAAAATGATGTCACTGTGGAGCTTGCTCATCGCTATGGTTTTCAAGAGGTTAGAAATCCACTTTATGTATCACGTACACCCAAGGCCTCTCTCTCGTTCAACACTCTCAATAGATAAAACCTATGAGTGAGGCCAAAAACAGGTTGCGCCTCTTATCGCTTCTCATACTCCTCTCGGCGATCTTACTCGTCGGCAAACTCTATTTAATACAAATCGTATCTGGGGAGAATTACGAGTCTAAAGCAGAGCACCAATACGTCGTCGGTGCCAACTACTTCGACAGGGGAGGAATCTTCTTCACTACTAAAGACGGATCTCTGGTGCCGGCCGCTGGTATCAAACTCGGATTTATACTCCACATAAATCCAAATATCTTAGGCGAGCGCGATGACCTCGAAAACGTGTACCAGAAGATCAGTGCCATCACTCCAGTCGAGAAAGAAGAGTTCTTGGCCAAAGCAAATAAGGATAATGACCCGTACGAAGAACTCGCAAGACGTCTAAGTGTGGAGATGGCGGAGAAGGTGCAGGCGCTCAAAATCCCTGGTCTCGCCGTAGCCAAGGAGAGGTGGCGCCTCTATCCTGGAGGAAGCATGGCGGCGCACGCTGTGGGACTCGTAGGTTACAGTGGCAACGACTACGCTGGACGCTACGGACTAGAGCGCTTCTACGAACCAGTACTTAAGAGAAGTGGGGACGACGCTTTCGTTAATTTCTTCGCTGAAATATTTTCCAACATCAAGAAAGTAGCGAGTGATGAAGAGAGTCCAGAAGGGGACATCGTGACGACCATTGAGCCCTCGGTCGAAGCATTTCTTGAAGACGAGCTGGGGAAGGTGACTGCCAAGTATTCTTCGGACTTCACCGGAGGGATAATCATCGACCCCAAGACTGGAGAGATATACGCCATGGCGCTCACGCCTACGTTCGACCCTAATGCTCCGCAGAAGGAACGCGACTCAAACATTTTTAGCAACAAGCTGGTGGAAGATAGATATGAAATGGGTTCGATAGTGAAGGCCTTGACCGTCGCAGTAGGCCTCGACTCAGAAGCTATCACTGCGAGGACTACCTACAACGACCCGGGGTGTATGACTCTTAATACTAGAACCTTCTGCAATTACGATGCCAAGTCTCACGGCTCTAACGTCTCAATGCAAGTTGTCCTCAACAAATCCCTAAACACTGGCGCCGCCTACGTGGTCTCTCGTATGGGAAGTGCCAACTTCAATAATCGCATGCTCGCCTTCGGACTCGAGAGTACGACAGGTATCGACTTGCCCAACGAAGGTAAGTCATTGGTGTCGAATCTCAAAACCAGTCGCGACTTGGAAGCGGCGCAAGCCTCCTTCGGCCAAGGTATTGCCCTGACTCCTATCACTACCGTCCGAGCACTTTCAGCTCTTGCCAATGGAGGCACTCTTATCACCCCGCATCTTGTAAAAGAAGTTAGATATAAACTAGGGGCCACCAAGACTAAGGTCTATCCTATAGAAGAGGAGAGGGAACGGGTCTTGAGTGTGGAGGCCTCGACAGAGATATCACGCATGCTGACAGAGATAGTCGACCGATCTTTGCGCGATGGCACAGTACGATTTGAAAACTATAGTGTCGCTGCCAAGACTGGTACGGCCCAGATCGCTAAACCAGGTGGGGGAGGATATTATGACGACCGCTACCTACACTCCTTCTTCGGTTACTTCCCATCATATGATCCAGAGTTTCTCGTCTTCCTCTACACTTATTATCCAAAGGGTGTGCAGTATGCATCAGAGACTCTGACAGATACCTTCATCAATACAACCAAGTTTCTTATTAATTACTACGGCATCCAGCCGGATAGAGATGCGGCGCCACCGGCG
>JBAQWR010000056.1:0-5687 GCA_049299015.1 Minisyncoccia bacterium
ATCATTTCTCCAATCTTTTCTCTCTTTATATCTCTCATGTCATTCTCAAATTCTCAAGAACATTAGAATGTTTTGAGGCTACTTTATAACCATCGTTATAGCACTCAGCACATCTCCGGGGGCAATCTCCATTTTCGACTCAACCATGGCACCAAACTCTGTGCCTTCAATAGCCGTATCAGTAGCGATCTTGGATTGCTGAAGTTCTTTGACCTTTCCTTGTCCGATCTCCGCCTCACGCCTCACAATCTTAATCAGGTCTCCACGCTTGAGAGTGCCCGTGAGGACACGTCCACCGACAACCTGTTTGTCTTTGGTAGCGCCGAAGAGCTTGAGCACCTTACAAGTACTCGACACTTCCTCTACCTCTATCTTCGGCTCTCTGTCGGAAAGAAGTTTTTTTACCTTATCTGTAAGTTCATAAATAATATCGAAAAGTAATATAGGAATACCAGATCGCTCTGCCAGCGCCGCGGCTTGAGCCTCGACCTTAGTATGGAAACCGATGATAGTGGCGCTAGACGAAGTTAGTACTGACTTGACGTCGTTCTCACTAATCTTACCGACACCAGAAATAATAATTTTCGGCACAATCCTTTCTCTCGAAAGTTTACCAAGCTCGCTCTCAATAGCTTCCAAACTTCCCGCAGTGTCTGTTCTTATGATAAGGGGTAGGTAGGTCAAATTTTCATCTGCTTTTGTTCCAGATTTCTTTTCGCCCGACTTCGCTTTCTCACTTTCAGCAAAGGCAAGCGCTTCTTCTTTCTTTAGAAATGTTTTAAATTCAGCTCCCACTACTGGAACCTCATCCCAACCCATTATCTGCACCGGACTGGAGAATGATAATTCCTCGACGTCATTGCCTTCGGCATCAAGGATGAAGCGCATTGGAGCGACAGCGCCTAGAGATGCGGCAAAGAGCCCTGGTCTGACCGTACCGTCTTTTATAATCCCTACCCCAGTCACACCTCTTTTAGCGTCAATACGACTCTCGATGATCACACCAGAGCCAAGTGTCTCTCTGTCTGCCGTTTTGCCTTCCATGTCTGTCATCAAAGTGATCATGTCGAATAGATCATCTACTCCTTGTCCGGTTTTACCTGATAACTGGACCACTGGAGTATCGCCACCGTAACCCTCCACATAAATTTCATTTTCAGCTAAGTTCTGCTTCGTGCGTTCGATATCGGCCGATGGCTTATCTACTTTGGTAATAGCGACGAGATAGGGGAGAGAATTCTCTTTGATATATTTGAAAACTTCTACAGTCTGCGGTTTGACGCCATCTTCGGCGCTGACTACTACTACCACAACGTCGGCGATGTCAGCGCCACGTGTGCGGATGCTACTGAAAGCCTCGTGTCCAGGAGTATCAAGGAAAGTGATGCGAGAATTTCTACCGTCCTTGAGAGTGTGCATCACTTCGTAAGCACCGATGTGTTGGGTGATCCCGCCGGCTTCTTTCTCGACGATATTAGTTTTACGGATATAGTCAATAAGCGTCGACTTGCCGTGGTCGATGTGTCCCATCACTGCTACAACTGGTGGCCGAGCCTCTTTCATAGAGTTGTACCTTATCATAAATATGTTGCAAAATCACGCTGTAACTATAGAATGTCGACATGAGTTGGTTTAAATCTAAAAGAATTTTTCTCGACTACGCTTCGGCGACGCCGGTGTTGCCAGAGGTGAAGAAAGTGATGGACAAGTATTGGTCGCGCGAGTTTTATAATCCTTCCGCGATATATCAAGAAGGTGTCGAGGTGGGAAAAGTTGTTGAAGAGTTCAGGATCAAGATAGCGCGACTGTTAGGTGTGACTCCCGAGACTATTATTTTTACCAGCGGTGGAACAGAGGCGAACACTTGGGCTGTGAGGGGAGTAAAGCCAGGCAAGATTATTGTTGAGCCAGATTCTCATCCATCTGTAGTTGAGGCAGTAAAAGGAATTGATGGCAAAGAGGTGACTCTTGTCTCAAGTGTTACCACTGACAACAAGCTTGGTCGCAAAATTCGCGAAGAAAGAAAAAAGAATAATTCCCAATATCCATTTCTACATATCGATGCTTCGCAATCGGCTCAATATTTTAACGTCGGTTTAGAAACCCTTGCGTGCGATCTTCTCACTCTCGACTCGGCTAAACTCTACGGGCCCAAAGGTATCGGTATTCTAGTTGTAAGACGCGGATTGAAGCTTGACTTGCCACCACTCGGTACTCCAGCTGTGCCCTTGATCGCGGGGTTTTCTAAAGCGTTTGAAATTGCTGTGCTAGACAGAGAGGCGGAGCGAGGACGTCTAACTTCTTTGAGTAGCCTGTTTGTAAAGATTGTCGAAAAATCACTACCCGAAGTACAAATGTCTCAAATAGAACCCAACATCATAAACATTTCGATAGATGGAATTCTGCCGGAATTTCTTGTCCTAGCACTAGATCGAGCGGGTGTTATGGTTTCTGCCGGGCCCGCCTGCAATTCCAATAAACCCGAACCTAGAGAGACACCAGTGCGCTTTTCTCTCGGCCGCTTTACCACAGAATCTCACGTAGAAAAAGCGGCTGAAATATTTTGTTTAGTCGCTCGGCCTATGTTAAAATAGCTATATGCAAGCGTTTAATCAATTCACCACCACGGCCAAAGAGGTTATCCGCAAGGCTCACGAGCTGGCTATTGAACGTGGCCAGAACCACGTCAATCCGATGCATCTCCTGGCCGCTCTTATTTTGCAAGAAGAGAGTATGGTTATCTCAATCCTCGACAAGATGAATATCGACACCATGCTCCTTACTGATTCGGTCCTCGACACCATAGAGAGTCCAGAAGTCAGCCAGACCATCGCTCAGTCCTACCAGATCTACCTGACTCCAGAGCTTGCTCATACTATAGAGTCGTCTAGTAAAGTGGCCCAGTCGCTAGGAGACGAATTCGTTTCTACCGAGCATCTTTTTATCGCCGTACTTGATGTGCCCGGAGAGGCGCGTGAACTTTTGCTCAAGTTCAAGATCGACAGAGAGACAGTCATCAAGGTTCTCGACGAGCTCAAGAAGGCAAGCCCAGCCGAACCGAAAGAGTCCAAGAAATACAAATCACTTTCCAAATACACTCGCTCTCTGACCACTCTAGCCAAGCAGAACAAACTTGACCCTGTCATCGGTCGCGAGGAAGAAGTCTCTCGTATTATCCAGATTCTCTCGCGTCGTACTAAGAATAATCCGATTCTCATAGGCGAAGCCGGTGTGGGCAAAACAGCTATTGCAGAGGGCCTCGCTTTACGTATGGCCTCTGGTAACGTGCCGGAGTCTCTACGGGACAAAGAACTCGTCTCTCTCGATATCGGTCTTCTTATCGCTGGTACCAAATACCGCGGTGAATTCGAAGAGCGTTTGAAAAATATTATAAAAGAGATTGAGAAGTCAGAAGGTAAGATCATCCTCTTCATAGACGAGATCCACACTATTGTGGGCGCAGGCGCGGCCGAGGGCTCCATGGATGCTTCCAACATGCTCAAGCCACCACTTTCTCGAGGAGAACTGCGCGCTATCGGTGCTACCACCTTACGCGAATATCAGAAGCACATCGAGAAGGATCCGGCTCTCACCCGTCGCTTCCAACCTGTCTATGTCCAAGAGCCTACTGTCGAAGATGCTATGACAATCCTGCGTGGACTAAAGGAGAAGTACGAACTCTATCACGGGGTGCGTATTACCGACGATGCTATACAATCTGCCGTCACCCTATCTTCGCGCTACATTACCGACCGATTCTTACCAGATAAAGCAGTTGACCTCATAGACGAGGCTGCATCTTTCTTGAAAATTTCTCTCGAGAACATGCCTCCAGTACTTCAAGATGCTCAATCGAAAATAATGAAACTCGAGATCGAGAAAGAGGCGTTGAAGAAAGAGTCCAAGAAGCCTGTAGTTAAGGAGAGACTAAAGGTGATCGAGAAGGATATCGCCGACTTGCGTGAGCAGACCTCCGAGATCGAACTCAAGTGGAAAAATGAGAAGGAGACAGTAGGGGAGATCAAGGAGATCAAGAAGAGCCTCGAGACTATGCGTCTTGAGGCGGAGTCAGCCGAGATACATGCAGACCTCGCTCGTGCAGCTGAACTGCGCTATGGCAAAATCCCAACTCTCGAGCGCGACTTGGATACCAAAACCAAACGTCTCAAGAAACTTCAGAGTTCGCGTAGGATTCTCAAAGAAGAAATCACTTCAGCCGACATTGCTCTTGTGGTTTCTCGTTGGACGGGTGTGCCTGTCACAAGGATGCTTGAGGAAGAGGCTGAAAAACTTTCCAAGATGGAAGACTTTCTCAAGAAGCGCATTGTCGGTCAGGATGAACCGGTCAAGAAAATTTCAGATACCGTTAAACGCTCCCGCGCTGGTATCTCCGACCCCAATCGTCCTATTGGTTCCTTCATCTTCCTCGGTCCGACTGGAGTGGGTAAGACCGAACTGACCAAGGCTCTGGCCGAGTTTATGTTCGACGACGAGAAGGCCCTTATCCGCGTGGATATGAGCGAGTTCATGGAGAAGCATTCTGTCTCCAAGCTCATCGGCGCACCTCCGGGTTACGTAGGCTTCGATGAGGGCTCGACTTTCGCCGAGTCTGTACGCCACAGACCGTATTCAGTCATCCTTTTCGACGAGATAGAGAAGGCCCATCCAGAAGTATTCAATGTCCTATTACAAATTCTCGATAACGGTCGTCTGACAGATGCCAAGGGTCGGGTCATCAATTTCAAAAACACGGTCATCATCATGACCTCCAACATCGGCGCGCAGTTTATAGACAAGATGCAGTCCATCGGCTTCTCTAGCGGCGAGAAGGAGACTTACGAAGGGGTCAAGGAGAAAGTTCTCTCGACTCTCAAGGAACATTTCCGACCGGAGTTTCTCAACCGTCTCGATGATGTCATCATTTTTGATATTCTCTCCAAGGACGCGATTAAAGACATCGTCAATATCCAGATCGAGATTGTGAAGAAACGTTTAGCAGAAAAAGAGATTGAACTCGTGGTGATGGAATCTGTCTCAGAGCTTTTGAGCAAAGAGGGTTACACCCCACAATATGGGGCAAGACCTCTTAAGCGTCTCATCCAAGACAAGATTCTCAACCCAGTAGCCTCGATGATGATTTCCAACAAAGTACTTTCTGGTGGCACAGTTGTAGTCGATGTGCGGGAAGGGAACTTCACTTTCGATATCAAGAGGAGCAAGCGCTCGGGTAGTGTCAGTACGATAGTGACGAAGAGGGAACCGATGTTGAAATAAAAATAAAAATGGAATGCCCCCGACTTCTGGCACGAAGTCGGGGGCGGGTGGTGCGTGGATACCGGGGCGGAACCCGGGGTGGGAATGGGACGTTCTAACAATATCCCGAATCAAGCTTTGCCGAGCCAGCCCGTGAAGAGCCGAGTCGCCCTGCGCCTGTGTGCTTTGTATCGGGTCAGCTGCACCCGACAATCCTGCAGCGTCAGGGACCGAATTCAGAGACAAGCCAGAAACTACCTGGAAAGAACGCCCCGAGTCATACTAACATTGCTTATTATTTTTGCAACCACAGCCTTTTTCCATTAGAATGGCCTAATCGCGTCGGTGGCGGAGCGGTCAATCGCACTAGACTGTAAATCTGGCGACCTTTGGTCTACGCAGGTTCGAATCCTGCCCGGCGCACCAAGACAAAA
>JBAQWR010000057.1:0-6106 GCA_049299015.1 Minisyncoccia bacterium
CTTCTACTCTGTCGAAGATTTAGAAAAGAATGTCCCTGCTCTGAAGGAGTTGGCTGACAAGGCTAGGGAACTAGAGGCTTCCGCCACTTCTACGAAGAAGGTTGATTGATGTAAATTAAAATGTAAACTGGTACAGTTGCCACCTTAGCTCAGTTGGTAGAGCAATACTTTTGTAAAGTAAAGGTCCCCGGTTCAAGCCCGGGAGGTGGCTCACTTTTCTTCTGCGTTTTGAGAACCGTCCTCTAAACCGTCGTGGATTTCCCCATTGCCTTTCTCTACGTCG
This sequence comes from Minisyncoccia bacterium, assembly GCA_049299015.1. GTDB lineage: Bacteria > Patescibacteriota > Minisyncoccia > Phycocordibacterales > Zambryskibacteraceae > UBA5004. The sequence continues at coordinate 284 of JBAQWR010000057.1, forward strand.
GACATGTTCTTAATAAATTCTGATATACCGTCAGACTTCTTCAATAGTCTGGAATCTCGCATGTTGTTGAGATATTGTTCCCTTCTCTCTGCTACATATGAGAGAAATTTATTCAAAGAGTTCTTCGAGTGTATAGGAATCTGACGTCTATAGAAAAAAATAACTTTCTCTTTCCCTTCTGAATACAGGTGAACTGCCTTCTGATAAAACTCACGAGCGTGGATGTCTCCTCTCGATATAGCTCTCGAGATGAAAAATTGCTTTCTCCTCTTTTCTTCCAATCTTTTTGTGAAGACGAGTGTAGCAATAGAAAGACCAGAGATGGTGAAGATATAAATCGTTATCATATAGAGAAACGCACGAACTGACCTATCTCGGTGCGCTCGCCAAACTTCTGCACAGTATTGTTTACCAGGTCGCTAATCTTACGTCCTGGGTCTTTGATGAAAGGCTGTTCGAGGAGTTCAGCTGTATTCTCTGGCTTCATGGCGGCCACGTGCATAGCAATGTCCTTAGCGACAGACTTGAACTCAGGGTTCTTGGCCACGAAGTCTGTCTCGCAGAGGAGTTCGAGCATTACTCCCACTGTCTCACCGGTGTGGATGTAGGCGGATACTACACCAGCTCCTAGGGTGCGATCCCCTTTCTTACTAGCTATATCAGCGCCCTTAGCCTTGAGGAGGGCAATAGCCTTATCTCTGTCTCCACCCGCTTCTTCAAGCGCTTTTTGGCACTGCATGATAGAGAGGCCAGTTTCTTCACGCAAAGATTTAATTTCTTCTACAGTAATCATATTTAGATTTAGACTTGGGGTTCTACTTTTGCTGGGGTTTCTTCTACTTTCATGGCCTTACCTTTCTTGTAAGCAGTCACTATCTCACTCACGATGTGAGCGATACTTTGTCTCGAGGAGTCGTTACCTGGGATAGCATAGTCTATGTCGTATAGATTGGTGTCTGAACCAGCTAGTGCGATGACTGGGATATGCATCTTACGCGCTTCGGCTACGGCGATGTATTCTTTCTTAGGATCGATGACCACTAGAAACTTAGGCATGGCTTTCAAATGATAAAGTCCACCGAAAAAGATAGTGAGCTTGTCGATCTCTCGATCGAAGAGAAGACGCTCCTTCTTGGTATATTTGCCGAGTTCGCCCTTCTCTCTTTGCTCTGTCAGTTCTGCTAGACGCGCGATACGTTTCTTGATTTCGGAGAAGTTGGAGAGAGATCCTCCAATCCAGCGGCCGGCCACATAAGGCATCTCAAGTTCTTGACCGGCTTTCTTGATAGCTTCTCTCGCCTCACTCTTGCCTCCAACCCAAAGACCCATAGCTCCTTCCTTGCCCTTGCCTTCTACGAAAGCGAGCGCTTTTTCAAGTTCCCCACTCGTTTTCTCGAGGTCGAAGATTTCTATGTTGTTTTTGGCACCGAAGATGAATGGTTTGGCCGAAGGGTGTCGGCGAGACTTCACGAAGCCGAAATGAGCCCCAGCCGAAAAAAGGGCGTCCACTACGCCTTTACCGGTCTTAGGGGTCTCTTTCATTTTTTCCATAAGTTACTAGTTTACCCCGACACTTACTTTTTTTCAAGTGCTACAATATTGAGCTAAAAGTAAGTGTGGGGGTTTATCAGAAAAGGTCTTAAGAGGCAACAAATCTCGAGAACCTCTCTAGGCCATATTGGTCTTTGCCCGTATTTAGATATCTGAGGTAGCTTTCTAGAGTCTTGGCCTGTTCTGGTTCGTGCTCAATATATAGCATTCCATCGGGGTTTAAATAATCTCTATATTGAGTAAGGACGGTGTCTATAAATATCACACCACCTTCTCCTCCAAATAAGGCCTCATGTGGCTCATGCTCGATAACACTAGATTGAATCCTTCCCTTCAATTTTGGGTCAATGTACGGAGGATTACAAAGGATGAAATCATAACTATCAATAACTTTCTCAAACAGATCACCATCAAAAATTCTCACTCGGTCTGGATCTAAGTTGTTCATCAAAATATTTTTGCGGATAGTCTGGTGATGCGCCTTATCTATTTCGACAAAATCAACTAGAGCGTTGGGTATTTCTTTCAAAACAGATATCCCGATGCAACCAGAGCCGGCGCATAGGTCGAGGATTTTTGGTTGCTCGATCCCCTTCCCCTCGATCTCTTTAATCGCCAGATCAACCCAATATTCTGTCTCGGGACGAGGGATCAATGGTCTAGAATCAAGATAAATATCCGTATGGATAAACGGAATCCAGCCGATCTCGTATGCTTCAGGCAGTTTGCTCTGGGTCATGGAGAGCCTGAATAATCTTATCAATATTTCCCTTCATAAAACTATCAATATCATGCATAGACATCTTGATCCGATGGTCTGTGACACGATTTTGTGGGAAGTTATAGGTGCGGATTTTCTCTGAGCGGTCGGCGGTGCCAATCTGGCTCTTCCTGTCAGCGGAATATTTGGCAGCTTCCTCCTCTTCCTTCTTGGCTTCTAGTTTGGCTATCAAAATGCTCATAGCCTTCTCGCGGTTTTTGAGCTGGCTTCTCTCGGCAGTGGAGCGCACATCTATGCCTGTGGGCTTGTGTATGATACGCACGGCTGTCTCTAGCTTATTGACGTTTTGTCCACCGGCGCCTCCAGCACGGGAAGTTTCAATCTCCAGGTCCGAAGGCTTGATCTCAATAGTGGTCTTCTTGCGTATGGGCAAAATAGCCACTGATGCGGTCGAAGTATGCACACGACCCATCTTCTCTGTCTCTGGCACTCTCTGGATACGATGCACCCCTGTCTCGAAACGTAGTTTCTCATAAATACCCTGCCCCTTCATTTCTATGGCCGCTTCTTTGTATCCACCCAGAGAACTTAGTGATGTATAAAGTGTCTGCACACCCCACTTTTGAAACCCAGCATAGAGCGTGTACATATCGGCCAGCTCTTTCGCAAATAGCGCTGCCTCCTCGCCTCCGGTACCGGCTCTGACTTCTAGGATGATCTCGTTGGGGAAATCGTCGTTCTCTGATTCTTTGACTACCACCGAGAGAATCTTCTCCATCTCTTCTAGCATCATTTGTCTAGACTCCGCGTCTTCCTCTGGTATACGTAAATATGCCTGCGCCAGGTACGCAGTCTTAGGATTGTTTTTATATTTTTCTAAATCGATTTCCAAAATCTACTTAGCCTTTTTGGCCTGAGCACGTTTCTGTTTGAAGCGTTCGACACGACCAGCGGTGTCAAGAACTTTTGCCTCTCCAGTATAGAAAGGATGCGTAGCAGAAGAAATTTCCACGCGGAAAACAGGATACTCCTTCTTATCGATCTTGGCCTTACCCGTTTCTTGGGTTGCAACTGTAGAAGGAATGATAAATTCTGTACCGTCAGAATTATCAATAAAAAGCACCGGCCGGTAGCTCTGTGGGTGGATGTCCTTTTTCATTTGAACCCTATTATATCAGCAAATTAGAGGTTCTGCAAAGGGTCGATCATGGTCAGCTGGATGGTGGAGGCGCGGGCCATGACTTGGTTGCCATAAGACGAGGTTCTAGAGGTACAGCTACTTCCACCGCCATAATATCTACAAGCAGCCGTTTTCTCTGATGCCAATGTTCCTGCTCCCGCACCGAGATCCTTGAGGAAGAGGGCCGAAGCCATGATGGCGTCAGCTGGGTTCCATGGATCAGGGGTTGTCTTGCCTACTGCCGATGCAATTTTACTTGCCATCAGATTCCAAGTTGATGGTATGAATTGAGCTGGGCCCATGGCTCCACCGTAACCGAAGGTAGATGATATGGGGCATGAGACTCTGGTAGTCAGAGCATTTTGATTGAGGTCTTTGAGAATAGATTGCAAGAGGGGCAGGTCTCGCGACGGGTGTATACCGTTGGAGAAGACTTTGCCAGAGTTTACACTCTTAGTCTCACCATTTGAAAGATTAGTAATGATACATGAACCCGTATTGGCGCCTAAGTTAGATTCTTGTTGGAGGATGGCGAGGATAAAAGCCGGTCTAACACCAGTCTTAGTACTTGCTGCCTCAGCATACGCGAGAGCGGTGCCGAAAGGTATGGCCCCAGCATCTCGCAGTGGAAAAAGTACTGCTCTAATCTGCGCCGCTTTAGCCTGCCTATCTGCTAGAACCTGTGCGTATGTTTTCTCTTTGGTTTGATTGATAGCTAGGAGAGTCTTTTTTTCCTTCTGGTCTATCTCAACTTCCTTCTTGGCCATCTCTATGGCGGCACGAGCAGCCGCTTCGGCCTCACGCTTTTTATTGAGATTAGCTTTTTGTGTCTCGGTTAGGGCTCTGATATTACGCAGTTCTGTAAATAAGTCTGCGAGCGCAAGTTTGGTAGAAGCATAAGTGTCTATATCTACAAAAAATTCTGAAAGACTTTTATCAGAAAGCATAGCTTCGACCAGAGAGTACGAACTGATGTCATTGGTCTTACGTAAGATGTCGGCGATAGCCTGCTTGCCTTTATTGAGTCGGGTGTCGAGTACAGAAATCTCAGATTGTTTGACGGCAATATCTTTCGTCAAGTTTGTAATAGCAATATTCTTGCCTTTGATATTGGCTTGAGCGGCATTGATCTTGGCTGTGAGAGCGGTGATGTCTCTTGAAAATCCGGCACTGGTCTGCTTGGCTTTGTTGAGTGTGTCTGTCCACTCCGCAATCTCTTTATTACAAGTCTCTAGCTCTAGTTCAAGTTGGGCTCGGCTCTTGCCTGCAGTCTGGTCGGTACAAGCACTCTGGGCGTAAGCGAGATTGTATTGTGAGGTAGCAAAAAAACCGAAAACAAAGATCAAAGCAAAAAATATTTTAAACGGACTAGGCGGGAGGTGTTTCTTTTTTCTCTTCACTTTCATTAGTTTCTGTACTTTCCTCATCTTCTTTACCCTTCTTCTCAACTTCTATAGTCGAGAGATCGATTGGTAGGGCTTCCTCTTCCTTCTCCTCACGTGGAGCTGATACAAGAGCGACTACTTCTTCCTCGTGCTCTTTAAGTTCTACTCCTGTAGGTAGTGCAATGTCTTTGGCAAGGATCTGATCACCGAAATTAACTAGAGTTCCGATATCAATAGTAATGTTGTGTGGGAGATCTTTCGGCATGGCTTCCACCTTCAGTTCGTGGAGGACTTTTACAAGCATGCCACCCAAGTCCTTGACTGCTGGAGAGACTCCGATAAATTCAAGTGGCAATTCCACTTCCACTTTGTGACCCTTTTCGAATACGTAAAAATCTGCATGACGAGGAGTGCCGGTAACAGGGTCTAGATCTACATCCTGAATGAGACTCTCCTTGTCTCCCTCGGACATCTGTAGAGTTATGACGCTTGACTCCCCGGCCTCTTTCCAGACCTTGAGGAAGTCGATTTTGGGTATAGATATTGGTGTAGATGCTTCCTTTTTACCATAAAAAACCGCCGGGATCTGGCCGGTTTCTCTGATTGTTTCTGGTCTAACTTTTGTATCCCGTATATCTGCCTTTAAGGTAAGCATCTATCTATTCTACTCGATTGCGATATGTTTTTCAAGATACTCTAAGGTGCCACCTACTTTCTTGCCCGGATTGAAGATGTTTTGCGGGTCGAAGATTTCCTTGGTCTTTTTGAAAAGCTCTAAGATTTCTTGGCTATACATTTTGTCTAAGTATGGAGTACGGACGATTCCGTCATTATGCTCACCTGTTATAGAGCCGCCATACTCCGCAACGAGTGAGTAGACCTTCTCCCCCACTTCTTTGATCACTTGGATATTTTTCCTATCTTTCATATTCATCAGCGGAATGATGTGGAAGTTGCCGTTACCAGCATGCCCGGCAACAGTATAG
>JBAQWR010000058.1:0-2269 GCA_049299015.1 Minisyncoccia bacterium
GAGATGAAGGATGTACAGATCGTGGAGATCAAGCCTGGTCGTCCAGCTGCCAAGGGCAAATGCTCTGTTTGTGGCACTGGTATGTACAAAATCCTCAGCAAAGAAGGCGCTGCCAAGTTGAAGTAGGTCTACCTTTCCGCAATACCGTTTTAGATATAAACGTTAAACGACCGCGTTACCCATATGGGTGGCGCGGTCGTTCGCGTTAGGTCAATGCCGTGGCAGGTCTCGCCCTTCCCGCATACCCTTGAGCGCTCTGTCGCAAATCGATGTCCAGAGATCGAAATTGCGAGAGACTCTCTCGAAGAGCTCCTTTTCACCGTCGCGTGGTGAGTACATACTTGCTCTCCGATAGAACACCTGACCAAGTCGGCCATGCCGCTGGATATCGATCAGATGGCGTACTTGATTTCGGAAACACCCGATGATGAAGAGCTTGTGCGCTCCAGCTTCCGCAAGGAATAATGGGCTTCTCAGGTATTCCTGCGGATAGCTGAAGTCTTCGAAAGCGTCCGAATAGATCGCGAACGGCTGAAGGAACGTACTAGCATCGACAGGTACTTGGGCGTAGGTAGCCAGGACGCTCGCCACATGAGCGGTTTCCGTCTTTGCGACGTTTTCTCCGGCGCACTCCCTCTCCAGATGTTTGTGGAAGAAGTCGAGAGTGGTTCCTGAATCAAAAGCCAGATATCCTCGGAAGTCCATCGGCATCCTCCTGTGTGTCTATCTGGCATTTTAGAGTCACTGGCCAGAAATTGCAACAAGTTGTTGTAACATATACCTATGAGAAAAAGTCTTGTCGTCGCCTCCACTCTCACCATAGCTTTCCTAGCTTTCAATCTCTTCCAGATTTGGAATAAACCTCACGCCTGTGAAGAGCCTATCGCTTACTCTCTAGGTTCTTTCGATACGAGATTTAATATATCGCAGAAATATTTTCTAAGTGCGTTAGCCGAAGCCGAAGCGATCTGGGAGAAACCCTTGGGGAAAGAACTTTTCGTCTACCAACCTGAACAGGGCGATCTTTCCGTCAATCTCATCTACGATTCTCGTCAGGAGACCACCAAGACTTTGTCTAGTCTCGGTGAAGTCGTGGAAGAAGACGAAGCCACTTACAATGCTCTCCAAGCTAGGTATGAGAAGTTGAAGTCCGAATACAGTACAGCGAAAAGTGTTTATGAATCGTTGGTAGAAAATTTCAACAATCGAAATGATGCTTATCAGGATATGGTTGACGTTTGGAATAAAAGTAAAAGGAATTCCAAAGGACAGTTCGATCGACTGGAAGAAGAGAGAATAAATCTCCAACAAGATGCAGAGAAATTGAAAGTCTTGGAGAAGCAACTAAACGAGGTGGTGAGTGAGATAAACTCGCTTGTAGATACTCTCAATCGTATTGCCAAGTCACTTAATCTAAATGTCGAGACTTATAATACCGTCGGGGCTTCACGCGGGGAGTCTTTCACCGGCGGGCTTTATTCTCAGGTTAAAGGAGAACAAAGTATCGATATCTATGAGTTCAGCAGTCGTGAGAAACTAGTACGAGTCTTGGCGCATGAGCTAGGTCACGCGCTGGGCCTTGAGCATGTGGATGACAAGAAGGCTATCATGTATTACTTAAATGAAGGCGAGGCCGGAGTATTGACCGATGTAGATCTCGCAGCTCTCGAAGCACTCTGTTATACCCCCACACCTATATTCTGAAAAATATAGGTGTGGGGGTATAATGAAGATATTACGAATTGATAAATAAATTTATGGCCAAAGGAAATAACGCAAGGAGAAAGGAAAAGAAAAAAGCAAAGAAGGAGAAGAAGTAATTATGGGGATTTTCAAAAACTTCCTGCTCAAGCAGGCGATGTCGGCCAAGATGAAAGACGTGCCGGAAGCGGAGCGTGATAAAATGCTCGCGCTCATGGAGAAGAATCCGGAGTTTTTCAAAAAAATTGGCGAGGAAGTGCAGAAAAGAGTGAAGAGCGGTCAGAGTGAGACGGCGGCGACCATGGTGGTGATGCGTGAACACCAAAGCGAACTTCAAAATCTTTTGAAGTAATTATCAATTTACAATTTCCAATTTACAATTAATACCCAATGATCCAATTTTCAAACATTAATACATTGAAAATTCAATGAAAATTGCAAAATTAAAAATTGAAAATTATGAAAACTAAGAAAGTTTTCATTTTATTAGGTCATCCTGATGAAGACAGCTTTAATTGCACTCTAGCTGACGAATACCAGAGGGGGGCAGAAGAGGCCGGACATGAGG
>JBAQWR010000059.1:0-9843 GCA_049299015.1 Minisyncoccia bacterium
CTGACACCAAATGGCGTATCAATATCTCAAAACGGCATTGTGCCAGAGCATGTCGTCAAATACACTCCAGCCGATAGGGAAGCCAAGCGCGATCCACAAATGGATAAGGCGGTAGAGGTTTTGAATAAATAATATGAAAGTAATTTTACTCACAGATGTTAAAGGGGTAGGGAAGAGATTCGAGGAGAAAAATGTTTCCGACGGATACGCTGCTAATTTTCTCATACCGAAGAAACTTGCCGTACCGCCAACTACACAGAACGAAGCTCTGATCAAACAGCTCAAAGAGCAAGGTGACGCTAAGAAAACTGTTCTGGAGAAAGAACTTAGCGAGAAAGAAGCGAAACGTTTAGAGAAACACGAAGCGCTAGAGAAATTTAGGCGGGAACAACACTCACAATCTTCTTCTTGACCACTGTGTTGTCGAAATGCACTTTGCGTTTGTAACTTAGAGCCACTACGCCGTCTTTGAGCGCGAAGAGGGTATGATCCTTGCCCATACCAACATTTCTGCCTGCTAGGACGTCCGATCCGCGCTGACGCAAGATAACAGCCCCGACTTTAGCGAAGCCTCCTGGAGTGACCTTGATTCCAAGGTATTTTGGATTGGAATCTCGGCCGTTTTTAGTTGTACCTGCGGACTTTTTATGTGCCATATTGTTATAATATTGGTGGCATGAGTATAAACAATTTTATAGGAAAAAACAAGAGTTTAACCCTGCCCGCCAACCCGGGGGCGGGAGAAACGGTCTCTTATGACAAGGAAGGTCATATCGAGCGGTTTCCTCTGTCGAAGAAACTTTTTCTGCCTGTCACCATCATCTTGGTAGCTGTACTATCCTTCGGCATCGGCCGACTGTCTGTAGTGGGGGAGAGGGAAGCCATCAGGATTGAGTATGATCAAGAACTCACGACCAACGACCTACAACCGACAACGAATACAAGCCAAACAGCATCCGTCATAAATTCGATAAAGAAGCCTGCCCCGTTAGAAGCTAGCAAGCTTTCTAATGGGGTGGTGGGATCAAAGAACGGCACCAAGTACCATTATTCATATTGTTCAGGGGCCAAACAGATCAAAGAAGAGAACAAAATCGTCTTTTCTAGTCCAGAAGTCGCTCAAGCCGCCGGCTACACCTTGGCAGCCAACTGCAAACCAAAATAGTAGTTCTTATTGTCAGTTGTGGGTTGTCGGTTGTTAGTCATTTTGTGGCTCAACAGAGCCACCTAACACAAACTTGACCACACAAAGTCCTTGACAGCAAGGACGAGATATGCTAGTATATAAATAAGTCAGCGGGTGCTGGCTTTTCATTTGAGGGAGCTCTTACGGATACGGACACTCAAAATTAAAAGTTTAACCAATTGTTATTTTACAGCTTACGACTATTAGTCTTCTGTTAAGCCTCTCGTCTTCGGCCGTTGCTGTATTGCCTGCGATTCCATCGCTCGTGATGCCAAATACCGCCAATATGGAGATCGTAGCAGAATCTATGCCTAGAGAAGTAAAGGCAGAAGACTATCAACCGATTACAGATTCCAAGAATATCGAAAGATTCGTCAATGACTACTTCGCCGATATTCCGGTCCTTGCAGAGATTGCAAAGTGTGAGTCACGCTATCGTCACCTCAACTCAAATGGAAACATCTTGAAGGGGGAGGAGAATACCTACGATAGAGGAGTGATGCAGATTAACGTCTTGTATCACGCCGAGACCGCAGAGAAGCTCGGGTTAGATGTCCACAATCTCGATGACAACGTCGCTTACGCACGTTATCTCTACGAGAAGCAGGGCGCCAAGCCTTGGATGTCATCTTCGGCCTGTTGGGCCAAGTTCAGACAATCTGAAATCGCTAGGAGATAATCCTACACAAACCCCCGCCGCAAGGCGGGGGTTTGTTGTATAAAAATTTGATATCATCTGTACAGACCACACGAACTTAAGGGGGATTCGCCATGAGCAAAAAGAGACGCACGAAGAAGATCGTTGACCGGTGGTGGCTGAGAGAGACGTGGCAACAGTATTGCTGGCGTGTCACCAAGCCCTTCTATAACGTTCGGAAGGGCACCCGGGTTCAAAACATTCGATCAAAACTGATCGCTGTAGTCACTAGGCGTATCCACAGAACACATCCGTTCCTGTTCGTCCTATACGTTCAGAAACGCGGTGTGCACAAAGGACTAAGACGGGAAGTGCCATGGGCCGTCGAAAACGTCCGGTTCGTCAAGTAAACCGATGTCGTCACACAAGAGAGAAGTCCGCCCACCGGACCACATCTCTCGGTGTGGCGGCTTTTCTTTTTCAATAATTAAGAATGGAATAATGAGTTTGGGATGGTAGGGAATAGGGGTTATTTGAGCTTAGATACGAGTTGCTATTCTGACTTTCTTTTATTTTTAAGAATCTCTTTAATCTTATTGTATTTTTCGGCTTGTAGAAAAGCCAGAAAATTGTTTAATTCTTTGTTTGGAACAAAACTATACCCCATAACCACTTCCTTATCATCTACGTCAGGGTAGGGAATTTGGATAAGCTCTTGAATATTTCCTTGTTGGAAGTAAGTGAGAATCTTTTCAGAGTTAGCAGTAATACCGCATTCAACAATAATCTGTTTATCAGCACTTATGACATCGGGATAGTAACCACAGAAAGCTTGTTCGTAAAACGCCTCTAGACCTCTCTCGTCCTTAAGATATTTTTGAGCCAATAATTTTAAAGCCATATGATTATCACCACCACCTGCAGCATCATATCTTGTCTCATTATTTAAAAGAGAGTGCTCTTCGAAAATTTCCAAATACTCTCTCTTAGTCGAAATAGGGAACTTGCCCATAGTCAAATAATTCTCATCAACAAGAAAAGCAATTTCATTTATGGATTCATAATTACCTTCAAAAGCCTGATTACCTGAAAAGAATATCCTTTTGATCTCGTCGAAAGTACTCATGGTTTATTTATCCTCCATATCACTACCACCGTGAAATTTCTCATGAATATCACGCAGACGTTTATTGGTAACGTGAGTGTAGATCTGCGTTGTGGCCACGTTTTTATGCCCCAGAAGCTCCTGCACACTTCGAAGATCAGCACCATGAGACAATAGATCGGTCGCATAAGTGTGACGAAGGGTGTGGGGTGTAACCTTTTTAGACAGGCCAGCTAGGATGGCGCATCGGGAAATCATGGACTGGATATAGCGCGCTGACAAACGACTGTTATCTTCATCCTTCGCACGGAAGTTGATAAAGAGTGGCTTGTAGACATCGCGCCTAGCCTTAAGATACTTGCGTAACCAGACTGCTGACCGGGGAGAGATGAAGACCGTACGCACATGCTTGCCTTTGCCAACAATTGATAGTTCATAAGTCTTATTGGAGTTTTTGTCATTGAGAAATGAGAGTTGATCCACGTTAAGCGACAAAAGCTCTGAAATACGCATTCCTGACGAGAAAAAAAGTTCCATGATGGCTCGATCACGTAAACCATTTATAGTTGAGGTATCAGTAACCTGTAGCATCTTCTCAATATCAGAAACCTCCAGAAAAGAAATTGTTTCTTCTGTTTTCTGTTTAGCTAATTTAATCTTGGAAGAGGGTAGAGATTCAATGTCTTGTTCAGCAAAATAGTTTAAAAGTGCCCGTAGGGCGATTAGATAGTAGTTCTGTGACTTCTTACCCAAATACTCGCCACTAGGAGTCTTATATTCACGGGCCAGATATAACCGGTAGTCCCAAATGTGCTTGGCAGTTAATTCATTTGGTTTGAGTTTGGCATTATCAGTTTTTTTAAGCCAACCCACAAAAAGTAGGAGATACTGTCTATAGTTTTTTTGTGTATTGTTTGATAATCCCTTCTCTATTTCACAATAGTCTAAAAAGGGGAGAAGGTACTCAGTTATCGGTGGGGTATCCCGCATATTTAATATATTAACACCTTCGCACAATATATGTAAAACGAACGACTGTGGATAAGACCGAGGCGCCCTATGACAGGGGCGCCTCGATGACAACGGTCGGCTTGATTGCCGGACTATACTCCGTACACAACGGAGCATGACTGAGGCAAGGAAGAGGAACGTCGTCACAACCCACGCACTGTTCTGGCAGCGGAGTTGGTGGGGGTACCACACAGATGAGACTTCTCATTTCGCCTCCTCACTCCCCTATTTTGACACTGTAGGGGATTCTGGCTTTATTATACAACGAAAGTTAATATAAGAGATCATGAACAGTGTAGAAGAAATTTGGCAGAAATTATCCGACAATAACTTCAAAGTGTCTACCGATACTAGGAAGGACTTAACTGGGTCCATTTTCTTCGCTCTCAAAGGGGAGTCTTTCGACGGTTCTACCTTTGCCGAAGAGGCTTTAGCAAAAGGCGCTATAGGAGTCGTGACCGAAAATGCTCTTGAGATGTTACAAACACTGGCACGAAGATATCGCGATCTATTTAATATCCCCATCATCGCTATTGGCGGATCTAATGGTAAAACAACAAGCAGGGAGCTGATTCGCAAAGTTTTAGAAACCCGTTACAAAGTACACTCTTCTGAAAGTAACTTAAATAATCATATCGGACTCCCCCTCTCTATCTTCTCCATGGACAAAACAGCGGAGATTGCCGTCTTTGAAATTGGCGCCAATCACCTCGGTGAACATATTGAATTGCTTGAAATACTGAATCCCACACATGTTATTGTCACAAATAGCGGTCTAGACCACTTAGAAGGCTTCGGCTCCCCTGCTGAGGTAGAGAAAGCTAATGAAGAGATCAATGATTGGGCCAGAGCGCATGGAGCCATTATTTTGGAAAATGTTGACCACGGGCTAAAAGTTAGCACTTCCCTACCCCTCATTGTCACTAAAGACAACAAAGAATATCCGACACACTTAGTTGGAGATTATAATTTGGAAAATATTAATAGAGCAGTATCTATTGGAAAGATATTTGATGTCGATATTGAGAAAGCTCTAGAATCCATAACCCACTACTCCCCTACAGCGCAGAGATCGCAATTGTTATCGAAGGATGGTATACGTTTCGTTGTCGACTGTTATAATGCCAATCCTACTAGCATGATGCTGGCTCTAGAAAGTTTCCTGAAATCTGCTGACAAACCTCGAGGTGTCATATTGGGCGATATGCTTGAACTTGGCTCTTACGCAGAGCAGGAACACAAAAAAATTCTTGAATTTATATTAAAACAAGATTTTGAAACAGTAGTTCTCATTGGCAATAATTTCAAGCAAGCTCTGTCTGGTTTAGAAACTGAAGCCTGGTGGTTCCCCGATTCTGACCAAGCTCGAGAGTGGTTCTCGAAACAGAATTTCACTGGCTATACCCTACTCCTCAAGGGCTCTAGAGGGGTCAAAGTGGAGAAAGTAATAAGCCTTTAATTTTAGGGGTATTTCTGTTAGTGTAGCGGCAGGAAACGTACACCAGAAGGAGTGTGGGAGATGGCAAGAAACTTCCGAGAAATGCTCGAGGCCAAGTGGGCCGAAGGCAAGTTCGTCTGTGTCGGGCTCGACAGCGAGTCTAGCAAGATTCCAGAGTCAGCATTTGAACATGTGGGAGACGCCGGTTTGGTTGACTTGGAAGATACTATCGTCGCATTCAACCACGCGATCGTGGAAGCGACGAAGGATATCGTGTCTGCCTACAAGCCGAACATCGCGTTCTATGAAGCGCATGGCGCTGAAGGCATCGCCGCACTACACAGAACGATCGTTGACATCCACATCATGGCGCCGGATGTCCCAGTGATTCTCGACGCCAAGCGTGCCGACATTGGTAACACCAATGCGGGTTACGTGGAAGCGGCGTTCGACTTCCTACGTGCAGATGCCATCACGGTTCACCCGTATCTCGGAGCTGAAGCGCTCAAGCCCTTCCTTGATCGGAAAGATAAGGGTGTCATCGTGCTCTGCCGGACTTCCAACCCCGGCGCAAGCGAGTTCCAGGATCTCCCACTTCACAGTGATAGTCATATCCGACCGATTGGGGTAATGACCGCTTTTCACGGAACCCGTCTTTACCAACAAGTGGCGCATAGCGTCGCACAACACTGGAACAAGAACGGCAACTGTGCGCTCGTCGTTGGGGCGACATACCCCAGCGAGCTTCGTAAGGTTCGCGAGATCATCGGCGACATGCCTATCCTCATCCCGGGTATCGGCACACAAGGTGGCAATATCGAAGCCACAGTGAACGCCGGTAAGGACAGTCGTGGTCGAGGGATGATCATCAATTCCTCACGCGGTATCATTTTCGCCTCATCCGGTTCAGACTTCGCTCTGGCCGCGCGACGCGAAACTCTCAAGCTCCACACAGCGATTACCGAATGTCTGGCCACGAAGGCCTGAGAGGAGAGGTGGATGAATAAATCCTATGACCTGAATGCGGCCACTCGAGACCCACTTGATGTACTCTTTGATCTCGACGGTCTCTATGAGTGTCCGAGAAAGCCTGACGGTGAACGCCTCGGACCACTCGTGGGTTACGCCGGTCGCGACGAACTTGGTCGGCAGTATGTTGGCGATCTTTATGCCAACTTCGCGATGGTGGAACAGCACCCGGACATCTATCACGAATGGGCTGCACGAATGACACGTGCACTAGACGGGGTGGATGTGTGTCTGGGTATGCCGATGGGTGGCATCTTGTTTGCTGACGCATTGGCCTACGAAGGTTGTTGTCGAGTGGCATTTGCGGAGAAGAAGATCATCGCACTGGCCACAGAAACAAGTCGTGAGAAATCTGAGTTGACTCTGGGACGTCACACCATCAACAAAGGTGACGGGGTCGCGATCATTGAGGATGTGGTCAACAACTCCTCGACGACGCAACAGGCAATCAATCTGATCAGAGACTGCGGCGCAACACCCATGGCCGTGGTCTGCATCCTGAACCGCTCTGATCGAGAACACTACGACGGTTCTGAATCGCTCCTGATCAAATCGCTGGTCTTCCGACCATTTCCACAGTACAAGCAGAATGATCCCGCAGTTGCTTCAGACGTCGAGTCAGGCAACGTGGTCTGGAAGCCCAAGGGCGAATGGCCACGGCTGAAAGCAGTCATGGGCCAGTATCGTACCTAACACGAATCACCATGGGCCCCGTCGTTCGCGAACGACGGGGCTTCTTCTATTCTATTTATCTAAAAGACCTGACCACCATTTGAAGGAGAAGTTCATCAGGAGATAGGCTGGCACATAAAGAGGCGCCAGGAGAAAGAAAAGTATTAGTTTAATAGCCTTTAAAAAAATATCCATACTGATTTAGCGACTCTTTACCAACTCAACTATCCTATCCCAGACGAACATGACTGGAGTTCTCATATAAGACCAAGAGACATCGAGCACCTCTCGGAGATAATTTATAGTGGCCTGTCCCCTCTCTGATTCCACTGCGTCGAAGATAGACCAATCAAGGAAATATTTCAGAAGTGCCAAAGCGACGATGAGAAGTATGAGTAAGCCGATAAACCCCCGCTCGCCTTGCGAGCTCACACCAAAAATTTTTGGTGTGGGGGTAAATCCTTTATCCTTTTTCATATTTATATTTTACCTCTCAACAGAGCCCTAGGCAAGTTAGAGGGTCGGCAAGTAAACAAGCGGGTCAAGATATGCATTTGTTCCAAGAGCAATCGGCATGAAAATTTCTTTACATCCACCTTTGCTATTGGTAAGTTGACGCACTTCCACGCCCTGCGAAGCCAGGAGTCCCATATGTAGATGAGGACCGAACGAATATCCAGAACCATTGGCCCCATATGCACCGCCAGAGTAACCTATTATTTCACCAGTTTTGACACTCTGACCAGTCTTCACAAGAGAGGCCGAGAGGTGGGCGTAGACACTCGATAGACCATTACCATGATCAATGAGTATCCACCGACCATATGAGACACAGGCTGGCTTCCCTGCCTTTCTATATTGCGCATTCATCTCATCGGTATTGCCAGCACCTTTCACCACACCAGAGAGTGGGGCTTTCACCGGCGTGCCCACAGAAGCGCGGAAGTCTACCCCGTTATGATATCTTTCCTTGAGGTAACCGAAGGGGTCAGTGACAAAAATCTTATCGAGTGGCCAAGATAAGACGCTGTGTCGCGCGCTAGGAATGAGTGATGGATCGAGAGTAATCCTAAGTTCCGTTTCCAAGCGAGACAGGTCATCTTCAAATTGTTTTTGGCGCGCTAGATTATCTGCCAGTAACTTCTGATATTCTGCTTCTTTGTTCTTAGTTTCGGCCAGTAACTTCTCTTTCGCTTTTTGATTTTCTTCCACCGCTGATTTCTGTCCACTCAATTGCCCCTTGAGACTTGTCTGCTCTACTTTCACCTTCTCTTTCTCTACCTTCTCTAGACCCAAGATCTTGCGCGTCTCACGCAGAGCATCAATCTCCTCATCCAAGCGAGTACTCAAATTCTCCAGCTGGGTCCTATCTCGCCAAAGGTCAGAAAGCCCGACAGATGATAAAAGGCTAAGCATAAGCGGACGAGTGTCGTATTGGGATAGAGAGAGCAATGTGTCTGCGATAGCTCGTCTGTGGGTTGCGATCTGTTGCTCCTTCTCACTCATGGTACCTTCGAGAGATTTGATAGTCAGATCTGTGGAGGTAATCCTGGATTGAGTGATGCTGATATCTTTGGTCAACTTTTTCTTAGTCGTATCGAGCGACTTGACGGCACTACCAAGAGACTGACTCTCCTTGTTGGTAGCCTCGAGCTCGGCCTGCAACTTCTTCTGTTCTTCGAGTAGTACTTCCCTATCGCGTCTCACCTGGTCAATCTGTTGTTCTAGTTCACTAGGAGTGGCGGCAAGTGTGATAAGTGGCGAAGTGAGAAAAAGAAGGGATGAAATTAGGATAGCTTTCTTCATTTTTAGCTTAAGAGTTCTATGGCTTTTTCTATCCTATTTAGAGACTCAGGCTGCCCAAGGATGGATATAAGGATAAACGGATCAGGCGACTTTTCCTGACCAGATAAGGCATAACGCACAGGCCAAAGAACATTCCCCTTCCCTTCCCTCTCAGCATAGGCCATAAGATCTCCACTATTTTCCAGAATCTCTTTGGCTTGGATTAAGTACTTGAGAGTATCTTCGTCGCTCACTTCTTTCCAACAAATTTTATTTTTATCCAAGGCAGGCAGAGCTTTGGTATCAAAATCCCTGGCCACAATTTTTAATTTCTCCTCCGGAGACAAGAGATTTATGTGTTGCTTGTTGACCCATTCTAATTTCTTCTCATCGAAGATAGCCCCGCCCTTGTGGATCTTGGCGATATCAAATTCTTTGATCAACTCTTCTAGAGTAAAGATCTCTTTTTCTGTTCCTGGATTCCAGCCAAGAAGGGCTAGATAATTATTGAGAGCCTGTGGTAAAAAACCTTTATCTCTATACTCCAATACAGAAACTGCCCCAGCCCGTTTGGAAAGTTTGGACCGATCTGGTGCCAGGATAAGAGGAATGTGCGCGTAGAAAGGTTGCCTTGCCCCTATCGCCTCTCCAATAAGCATCTGGCGTGGAGTATTAGAAAGATGTTCTTCCCCACGAATAATGTGGGTGACGTCCATTTCATGATCATCTACCACCACCGCCAAGTGGTAAAGTGGCTCCGTCACACTTTTCGCCACTACGAAATCACCTAGTTCAGTAGTATCAAACTCAATGGACCCACGGACAAGATCTTGGAATATTATTTTTTTATTAGGATTCTTGAATCGGATTACCTCGTCTCTTTGACCTTCCTCTTTTGGTTCTTCTTTAGAAATATAGGCGACACCACTATCGAGCATTTTCTTTAGATATTCTTTGTATATTTCTTCTCTCTCTGATTG
>JBAQWR010000060.1:0-9947 GCA_049299015.1 Minisyncoccia bacterium
CGAAAAGCTAGTGATCATCGTTTAGGGCGTGGACTACCGGGGTATCTAATCCCGTTCGCTACCCACGCTTTCGTGTTTCAGCGTCAGAAATGCGCCAGTGAATTGCCTTCGCTTTCGGTGTTCCCCATGATATCAACGGATTTCACCCCTACTCCATGAGTTCCATTCACCTCTCGCACCCTCAAGTTTGGCCGTTTCCTCTGCAGGTCTCGGGTTGAGCCCGAGATTTTGACAGAAGACTAACCAAACCGCCTACACACCCTTTACGCCCAATGATTCCGGATAACGCTTGGGGTACTCGTATTACCGCTGCTGCTGGCACGAGTTTAGCAACCCCTTATTCGTAGAGTACTATCAATACCAACATAAATGTTGGTACTTTCTCCTCTATAAAAGATGTTTACGTCCCTAAGGACTTCATCCATCACGCGGCGTCGCTCGATCAGGCTTTCGCCCATTGTCGAATATTCTCGGCTACTGCCACCCGTAGGTGTATGGACCGTGTCTCAGTTCCATCGGTGGGGGTCACCCTCTCAGGTCCCCTAAGCGTCATTGCCTTGGTAGGCCAGTTCCCTACCAACTAGCTGATACTACGCAGGCCCTTTCCTAAGCGAATTGCTCCTTTAATCCGAAGATATTATCGAGTATTAGTTTACCTTTCGGTAAATTATTCTCGACTTAGGAGTAGGTACCTACGTGTTACTACCTCGTCTGCCACTGATTCACAAAATGTATTGCTACAAAAAGTGAGCCCGTTTGACTTGCATGCCTCATCCACGCCGCCAGCGTTCATCCTGAGCTAGGATCAAACTCTTAATTATAAACGGAACAAAAGAGAAAACGATATTTCCTTTTTTATTCTTTGGATCCTAATAAACTCTCAAAATAAACATTGACTTGCTGCGCCCTCCATACGGAGGGCTTTTATGTTCTCATCCGGATACTGAATTTTGACATTGCTCCTTGAGCTGTTCGCAAAGCGAACGATGTCAAAATCTAGTACCGGACTCAAGTATTCAATTTTCAAAGTACACTGTCGTCTCAACGACAGGTTTTAGTTGTAGTTAAGACGTGGGGATAAGTATACCTATCTCTCTTATAGAGTCAAGCACTAAAATACGCCTGAAACTTGGCTTATTTCTGGCTTAGAAAGAAGCTTCCTATACACATCTACATACATCAGTTGAACGACGGGGATAGCGACGGCTAGTCCGACACCGAGAGCGATAAATCCTAAGATAAGAATAAGAATTGAGACCCCACACAATCCTAGAAGCTTCCATTTGATTCCTAAAGTTAGACGGGCACTCTCTTTGAAAGCCTCCCCGACAGAGAGATTTTTATCTACCACCAGAAGCGGAGCAAAGAGATATTTCATAGCAAAATAAATCCCTGGAACAATGAGCAATATTAGGCCCAGAGTAACGACCAGTCCGTAACATACAGTGACTAGGAAATATTTCCAGATTAATTTACGATCTGATCCATAGAGTTCTTTGAGGTCAGGAGTTGTCCCGTCGTTAATATTGAGCGTAATCTTGAGGAATCCAACCGTCACCCACAGGCTGATAATATAAAACACGACATAGGAGATATTAGACCAAAGGGACCAACCATCTGGCCCAGAGTTCATAGCTATATTGATAGCGATAGATATTAAAGCCGCAAAAACGAGAACCTTTTTATGGGTCTTGAATTGCTCCCAAGCCCGATGAAATGCTTCTTTGATTGAAAATGTTTTCATCCCTCTATTATAAACGAAAAGGCGCCGTACCGGTTAAGGTCGTGCGCCTTTCTCTTACCGTTCTTGCGATGGACCAAAACCAAGGGCCCTTAAGATACGGCCCAGCACAAACATGATCACCATGGTGACGACAAGAGTAGTGGACCAGTGCCATCTGATCTCCGAGATCCGGTACACCCAAACTAACCCAAGCCCCACCATAACGTAAGCACCTGATGCAACGGAGGACGGCTCTTTGAGCCATCCAATGAACTTTCTCATTTCAAATTCCCCCCTGTATTGATCATACACCTAAAATACTACCTTGTCAAGTACTACTTATTCTTCTGAAGTTTGTAGAAAGTTACCAAAAGAGGCGAGGCTACGAAGATAGATGAATATGTGCCTATGATCACGCCGATGATAAGGAGGAGTGAGAAGTCTTTGGTAGCGGTCGAGCCGAAAAGGTAGAGGGCCAATAGGGTGATGAAGATGGTCAAAGAGGTGTTGATCGAGCGGGCGAAAGTTTGCTGAACTGACTTCCCTACTGTTAGCTCAAACTCTTCGACATTGTTGTGCTCTTGATTGATTTTCAAATTCTCACGCACGCGATCGAATACCACGATTGTATCGTGCACCGAGTAACCCAAGATAGCCAAAAGGCCAGTGATGAAAAGTAGGTCGATTTCTACCCCCAAGTAATGCCCGAGAAAGACGAAAATTCCTGTAGGGATAATGACGTCGTGAGCTAGAGCCACTATTGTGGCTAGCCCGTATTTCCAAGAGGAGACAGGTTTGGAAACACCACGAAACGCGAAGGTGATGAAAAGTACGATCATCAGCACCACTACCGCGATGGCCTTCATGGCCTTGCTCTTGAGTTCAGCTCCAGCTGTTGGGCCAATAGTATTCTGACGCTCGATAGTAAGTTGATTTACCGGATAACCAAGTGCTTGGAGCAGATTCTGTTTCTCGGCTTCAGATAATTCCTTGGTACGGATAATATATCTATCGTCTTCAGACGGACGTACAGAGAAACCGCCAATTTCTAAAGTACTAATCGCACTCTCGATCGACTCTTTGCTAGGACGCTCTCCGATATATTTCACTTCGGTAATAGTCCCTCCTTTGAAATCGATTGATAGATTGAAACTATATGCGAAGATGGCGTACGCGGACAGAGCGATCAAAATCGCTGAGAGAGCAAACCAAATTTTTCTGTATTTGACGACAAACATATTATTTGTGTCCGCCAAAACTGGCGGATCCGCCAGTCCGGATGGCGGAAAAGCCATTACTGAATAAAAATCTCTTGAACTTACTCTCATCTTTCGGCGCGATAGCGAAGAGAAATACACGCGAGACAGTGATAGCCGTAAACATCGACACCAAAACTCCAATGCCTAAGGTTAGAGCAAACCCCTTAACCGCCGATGTCCCCAACCAGAAGAGCACGACGGCGGTAATGATAGATGCGATATTAGAATCTCTGATAGAAAGCCAAGCGCGAGAGAAACCTTCGTGCAAAGAATCATTGATAGACTTCCCTTTCTTCAACTCCTCTTTGGAGCGCTCGAAGATAAGCACATTGGCATCCACCGCCATACCGATAGAGAGGATGAATCCTGCCAATCCCGCAGCAGTAAGCGTCACTGGTATCATTTTGAAAATCGAGAGTGAGAGGATGATGTAGGAAACAAGTGCCAAAGAAGCCACTAGACCGGGGAGCCTGTACCAAAGGATGAGAAAGATAGAGAGGATAAGGAAGCCGATCATTCCAGCCCGGAGACCTGATTGAAGTGCCTCGTCGCCCAAAGATGCACCGATAGTTTGTGATGAAGCGAGGCTGATAGGCAGAGGCAAGGCTCCGTAGTTTAAGTTTCTTACCAAGCTCTTTGCCTCATCTGGAGTGAAGTTACCTGTGATCTGTGCCTTGCCACCAGTAATCTCGGACTGGATAGTGGGAGCAGAAAGGATGGTGCCATCGAGGACCACGGCCAAAGGTTTACCGATATTGTCGCGAGTAATTCTCGCGAATATGTCTGCCCCTTCCGATGTAAATTCGAGACCAACCAGAGCCACACCAGTGTTAGGATCAAACTCCACCATAGCTCGCGCAAGATATTGCCCAGTCAATTCCGCTGGCAAGAATACGTCATCGAGCTTGATAGGTGTACCGCTTGCGATTCCAGAGACAATTGTATCGGCGTCTGGTTTTTCAAGACGAAATTCAAGAATCGGAGTCTCGCCAATTAATTTCTTAGCCAATTCAATATCACTTACTCCTGGGAGCTCGACGATAAGACGCTCCTCTGCATTGCCGGAAACAAGACCAGCTTTTTCTGTCTGGACCAGAGGCTCGGATACGCCAAAGATATTGACCCTACGCTCGATGACCTCTTTTAGAGACTGCATGGCGTCGTCTACATCCGAGACCTTGGAGGTGTCGGCTCTGTAGACAAGTTCCGTGCCACCCACTAGATCGAGGCCGAAGCGAAATGGGAATCTAGCTCCAGGCTTCTGTTGGACCATTAAGAAATAGCCAAGAAGTGCAAAAGCAATCAGGAGGACGACTGAGATGTAGATGAATTTGCGTGACTGCATAAAGCGCCATTATACGGTAAATCTAGCGACCAGCAATAGAGGCCAGTGTTTTTAAAGTACGGAGAGCGATCTTGAGATCGAGGAGAAATGAGCGATTTTTGATGTAATAGAGGTCGTAAGAAAACTTATTTTTAGTCTCCGTAGTATCGAGGCTGTGGTGCGGATGTCGATCATGGTAAATCTGCGCCCAACCAGAAAGCCCTGGTTTAATGAGGTGTCGGACATTGTAGTAAGGAATCTCTTCGGTATAGTGTGCCACACCAGTTGGGAGTTCTGGTCTCGGGCCTATGAGAGACAAGTCCCCTTTCAATACGCTCCAGAGTTGTGGTAATTCATCTATACGAGTATCACGAAGAAGTTTACCCACACGTGTCACCTTATTTTCATTGTGAGTATCGCCACCGAGATTCAAGTCATTCCTCTCCATCGAACGGAATTTCATAAGATGAATTATCCTGCTACTTTTGCCCACGCGTTCTTGTGAGATGAAAAGTGGCCCACCATCATCGAGCTTGATAGAGAGCCAAACAACTGGATACAGAAGGAGAGAAACTGTGACCAGTGGTAGAGAGATGATGATATCCATAATGCGCTTTAGTGTGTCATAGGTGCCACGTGGCTGGGTAGAAATATTTTCGAGAAACCAGTTGTACTTGAGAAGTGAGAGTGGCACGCGGTCGAAAATATCTTCATAAATCTTGTGCATGTCGATGAAACTAATCTTGGAGAAGATCAGGTTATAAAGGTGAGGCAAGACTGGTTCGACATTCTTGTTGGCTAGATCAATAGCGATGACGGAAACATCTTCGGAGTAGACGTAAGCGACTATTTCGTTCCAGAAACCTTTTTCATCAGCGCGATTGAGATCGACAGAGGAGACAAACTTGATGTTGTAGATCGGATTGTTATTGACCTCTTCCAAAAGCTCTTTCATCTCTTCTCCAGAACCAATAAGAATGGCGTTACTAGGACGACTGCGGCCAATGATGAAATAACCGTAAATTCTCCAAGAGAGAATAAGGACAAAAGAGATGAAAAGATAGATGAAAAGTATTGTCTTAGGTGTAATACCAAAGAATGGTATGAAGTAGAAGAAGATTACCGCTAGAGCCGAGTTTACGAGTTGGGTGTTAGCGAGTGCGCTCGGGAGCTTCGACTTGAGAATGACGGTATGCTTCTCATACAAGCCGGCGATATAGAACACTAGAATCCAGACAGCAAAAAGCAGGCCAAAAGGTATCAAGTGGACGAGAAAAAGCTCTCTGGATGGTAGCTCTAGGGTTCGAATCAAAAGAGACAACCAAAGTGCCACGACAAAAAATCCAAGATCGCCAAGAAGCAGGACTAGGGGCTCCTTCCTATTAAGAGAACTCATAAGCGTGCATTATACAATAAAACCTTTATAATGACCATACTGACTATGAAAATACTTTACGGAATCACCAAATCGAATTTTGGAGGCGCGCAGAGATATGTTTTCGAGCTGGCAGTTGAGATGAAGAAGCAGGGGCACGATATAGCGGTACTTTGTGGTGGAAACGGTCCCCTAGTAGGGAAGCTCGTGACAGAAAAGATCAGGACTATTCGTATCAGTGAGATGAGGCGCGATATTTATATCGGAGAAGAGATAGAGTCTTTCTTCAAGATATTAAAAGTATTAAGGAGTGAGAAACCAGATGTCTTCCATATCAATAGTTCCAAAATGGGCGGCCTCGGTGCGCTTGCTGGACGCATCGCTGGTACAAAGAAAATTATTTTCACCGCTCACGGCTGGGCATTCAATGAGCTTAGGCCAACGTGGCAAAAAGTTTTAATAAAACTTTTTGTCTGGGCTACCATCCTTCTTTCTCACAAAACTATTTGTGTATCAGACAAGATGAGGAGAGATACCGAAGGATGGCCATTTATAAAAAATAAATTAGTATTAATACACAATGGAGTATTAGGATTCTATTTAACGCAACGTATAGACAAATCATTTACAGTAGGAGCCATAGCCGAATTACATAAGATAAAAGGCTTAGATATTTTACTTACAGCTTGGAGTAAGTTTATAAAAAATCATGAGGCCAAACTTGTAATCGTCGGTGAAGGAGAAGAAAGAGAAAGTCTCCAAAATATGGCTAGAAATATGGGTATTTCTAGCTCTGTCACATTCAAAGGATTCGTCGACAACGCCCGCTTACTACTCTCTGGCTTCGATATTTTCTGTATGCCATCTCGTTCCGAGGGCCTACCCTACTCACTACTTGAAGCAGGCTTAGCCAGCTTGCCGGTCATCGCCACTAGAGTCGGAGGCATTCCAGAAGTTATAGAAAATGGCGCCAATGGTGTCCTCGTGCCTCCAGAAGATGCAGAAACATTATTCTCCAGTCTTGTCCTCTTAGAAGGAGATGAGGAATTAAGGAAACGCCTTGGTGAAAATTTGAAAGCCTCGATTCAAGAAAAGTTCTCTTTCAAAAAGATGGTAGAAAAAACTTCGGAGCTTTATTTATAACCTCGGGCCTTGAGAGTGGCGTCTCATACTCGAAAGTACGCCGAGAGTAAGCCACTCAGTTACTAAGTGCGATCCTCCATAACTCATAAATGGAAAAGTGATCCCCGTCACGGGCATGATGCCCATATTCATACCTGCATGCACGACAATATGTACAGTAAACAACACCGCAACACCCAAACCGAAGAAAGTTTCAAAGTTGGTAGCAGCCATTTGAGCATTAGCCACAATCCTAGTAAGTAAGACAAGGCAAAGTATCAAGAGAGTCGCCGCACCGACAAATCCCCATTCTTCGGTAAAAGCGGCGAAGATGAAGTCCGTCTCGTACTCCGGCAAGAAACGGAGTTTCGACTGACTACCTTGACCGATCCCCTTGCCAAATATCTCTCCGGAACCTACCGCCACAGTAGACTGATAAGCGTTATAACCAGTCCCTCTGATGTCAGCAAGAGGATGGATGAATGAGACTATGCGCGCCTTTTGATACGGGGCGAAGGCAAATGTCCAAAGAATAGCCGAAACAATCACCGCGAGAACCGCAGCGAAAGCGAGGTGCTTCTTGGATATACCCGAAACCATAACCATACCTAACCAGATACCAAGGATAACCATAGCCCCACCAAAATCCGGCTGCAAGAATACTAGGATGAAAATGATGAATGCATAGACGCCAGAGACAAGAATATGGCGTAAGTTTTTTATCTCTATGTGCCTACGGGAGAAATACTTTGAGAGCATTAGGATAACCACTAGCTTTGCCGGATCAGAGGGCTGGAAGGCCAAAGACCCAAACTGAAACCAACTCTGTACTCCCCTTGTAACCTGACCAGCAGCAAGGAGAATAAGAAGTACCAGAGCAGTAGCACTAAAGATAGGCACGAGCACTTTGGTCTGACGTAGGAACCTCCAATCAATACTGGTAGCGACAAAAAATACTAGAACTGAGACAAGAAGCCAAGTACCCTGGCGGAAGAAGAAGTAGTTCTCACCAGAAAACGAATTCATGGTCACAAGACCTGCGAGAGATATTAAGGCCGCCGGCACAAACATGTACCAGTCGACATGCATCCTGTCTACAAACTTAGTTATTGGACTGATCATTTATAGTGAGCGTAGTCGAACTATCTTAGAAAACTTCTGTCTGGGAATATCCTCACATAGATATCTGTCTTGACCAGATTGACCTTACAAATCTTGGTTGCAATCTGTCCATAGATACCACTCAACTCTTTCGTCGTGGGGGCGAAGTAGGCCTCGGTCGTAGTAGTGGCAATCCTCTTTAGAAGTTCTTTGTCGACATCTTTACCAAGACCAATTGTATAAATACTGATGCCGTCGTTTCTAGCAAGTTCTGCAGATTCGATGCTATAAGTCTTGGGATAATCCTTAACCCCAGACTTTTCTGGCAAAGTTGGTACCCCATCTGTCAGAAGCACCAGAGCTCTATCAGCCCCTTCTCTATGTCGAGACGAATTCAGTTCTTCTCTAGCAGCGAGGATGCCAGCACCAATATTTGTATTCTGTACAACGCCTGGAAGTATCGAGATCCCACTTATGGCCGCCCTGATAGTTTCAATATCGACACCAAGAGTGGCATCTATCGGCGCACTTGCTTCGTTGGCAAAAGATACCAGAGCATGAAGATCATTCTTGCCCAACTGATTGACGAAAGAGAGTGCAGTAT
Organism: Minisyncoccia bacterium; assembly: GCA_049299015.1. Lineage (GTDB taxonomy): Bacteria > Patescibacteriota > Minisyncoccia > Phycocordibacterales > Zambryskibacteraceae > UBA5004. The sequence continues at coordinate 8,509 of JBAQWR010000060.1, forward strand.
TTTTTACATCTGTCAGAGGTTGCGGTGGGTTGTTCCCTAGAAAATTCATACTACCAGAGCGATCGATGACCATAGCGACATCTACAGGATAGCCGCAGACATCCTCCTTGATCTTAAATGGCTCTAGCCAAGTAAACACCACAGGAACCTTCTCCTTAGCAGATAAATCCTCTATAAACGTCTTGGAAACCGCGGCGACATTGCCTATCTCATCTGATACGACAGCCACAAGATCAATATTGGAAACATTTTCAAGAGATAAATTCTCGATACTGGCTTCTAGCCGTGGGCTCGTCTCACTTCGCGAGAAGACCATGTCCTTGGTCACAAGCTCTGGCACTTGTTTGGCATTCTTCTGCCAGATAAGACTCTCGGCCTTCCATTCAAGAGTAACCTTGGCTGGAATGACCCCTTCTCCAAGGCTGAAAGGTCCCTCGAAGACTACAAATGTAGCCCCCTTCGGTACATAAGTCGCACCTTCTACCACCTTGAGAGGAACAGCGCCTTGCGCATCATAGAGTTTGAGAATGTAGCCTGCTCGATAAATTTCTGCACCAACATTTGGATTCTCCACTACAGCCACCATCTCATAAGTATTGTCTCGAATTTCAATCACCTGCGGATCGCCTTTCAGAATAAGAGGGAGAGATTGGGTAGTGCAAAGAAGTTGGCAAGAACCACCACAGTCAACTCCTGTCTCGTCACCATTTTGGCTTTTATCGAAACAAGTTGGCTTATTGTAGAACAAGAAAAATAGTGGCCCGCCGATAAGTACCACAAGGCCAAGAAGAACAATAGATAGAACAATCCTTTTGCGCCGAACAGACCACTGGTTCATGTCTATATTTTATCAGATAAAAAAGAATAAGCCTCGTGGGATCCGAAGATCAACACGAGACTTATCACTGCGAACCTGGGAACTATTCCACAGCCTGGAATCTTCTCCCGAAAAAATGGCATTTGGGTAGCTCTTTCACCCCGACCCTACCCCCCTCTCTTTCCCAGCCCGGGAGATTGCCGGGAAGTTGCGCTCGCGCTTCTTCTGGAGAAAGGTGGTTTTCGACATGGTAGACCCTTCCCTTGTCGAGTGCCGGTCCGATGCCTTCCATAACTTCGTCAATACATTTTACGGCCTGACCAATAGTGAACATGTATCATCCTCCTATTAATAACATAACATACTTAAATCAAGTATGTCAATAAATTATCCGCAACTGACCTCAGCGATAAATAAAATTTTAGTACTCTGTTCTGGCGACTAGCTACTTCCCTTACAGGGACTGTACACCTTTCGCATCTACGATGCTCAAGGTCTTGCGAAGTCGCCCCGCGACTTCTCACCCCTTACAAGTACCATCGCCTTAATTAACCCCACCGAAAATTTATTCAAATACTATGTTCTGGCGACTAGCTACTTCCCTTACAGGGACTGTACACCT
>JBAQWR010000061.1:0-2647 GCA_049299015.1 Minisyncoccia bacterium
GTCACGACCAGCCCCACTTGCCCTGTAGAACGTATACCGCCGGAACCACAATGTGCTCCGAGACCATACGCTACATCTATAGAAATTAGAAAAACAGGACAGGCGTCTGTTTTAAAAACGATTAAAAGTGATATCTCGGGAAAGTTTAATACAGAACTCTCCACGGGCTCATATGAGTTGAAACCAATAAGCGCTTCTGTATTTCCAAGCTGTAGTCCTGTGACAGCACAAGTCAAATCAGGACAAAATAGTGTCGCAGATATTTCTTGTGATAGCGGGATTCGGTAGGCTTGACAAAATAAGTAGGACAGTATATACTGGAGGGGTAAATCAGTACTCATAGGTTTCGTTCGAGAATACTCTCCTTCGTAGACAGGCAATCTGTAAAACCCACGAGACTATCGGTCACCCTTATTATAAGACCGGGCTTTACAGATTAGTGTATGTCATACAATTATCGAGGCGTCACGTCTCCCAAGAGAGGCTATGCTCCAGTAAGAAAATTTAATAATAGAACAAGAGGTGCATTTCAAGGCGTCCACATAGATGTTGCCAGATTTGTAAACAAGGCGGTTAGTACCGAGGAGACTAAACGTTTCGTACCAGAGCATTCGTTCGCTGACTTCGACCTTCAAGAACTTTTGAAAAAGAATATTGAGGAGAAGGGCTACACCACACCAACTCCCATACAGGATCAAACTATCCCGCACATCATCTTGGGTAAGGATGTCGTCGGCATCGCAAACACAGGCACAGGCAAGACCGCCGCCTTCCTTATCCCCCTCATCAATAAAATAATTCTCGATCGACGTGAGAAGGTACTTATCGTAGTTCCAACTCGCGAGCTGGCACATCAGATCGATGGAGAACTCCGCGACTTCGCCAAGAATTCGAATCTCTTCTCCGTGCTCTGTATTGGTGGCGCTGGTATGGGCAATCAGATCAGGGAATTGCGACACCAGCATCATTTCGTCATAGGTACACCAGGGCGCTTGAAAGATCTTATGGAACAAGGAGTGCTCGACCTTTCCGGGTTTAGGTCCGTTGTTTTGGACGAAGCAGATAGAATGCTTGATATGGGTTTTATCAACGACATTCGTCTCATGATATCGAAGATGTCTAAGGATAGGCACACCCTCTTCTTCTCGGCCACTCTTTCGCCAAGGATCGAGAAACTCATACATGAATTCTTGCGTGAACCAATACGCATCTCAGTGAAGACTCAAGATACACCCAACAGTGTGCATCAGGATGTTATCAGGGTCCCAACGGGTAAGTTGAAACTCGATGTCCTAGAGGAACTTCTGCGACAAGTAGAATTTAGTAAGGTGCTTGTTTTCGGTCGAACCAAGCATGGCGTGGAGAAACTTTCTATCGAACTTGGTAAACGTGGTTTCAAGACTGAGTCTATACATGGCAACAAGCGTCAGCGAGAGCGACAGAATGCACTTGATCTGTTCAAACGGGATCTTGCTCAGGTTCTTATAGCTACCGATGTGGCTGCCCGCGGTATCGACATCTCTGGTGTTACGCACGTCATCAACTTCGATCTACCAGCTACTTATGAAGACTACATTCATCGCATCGGACGTACTGGACGTGGTGATAGTAAGGGCAAGGCCTTAACGTTTGTCGAATAACATAAGCCTCACGAAGGCTATATTAGAATTTCTAAAACCCTTCGAAGACCATCACGGTGCTTTTGGAGGCGGAGCTAATGATGATATTGTTGTCGCTTCGATAGATAGTGGCGCCGAAGTTGAGCATTGATGTGAAGGCACTCTCTATTTCCGCTAGGTTTGCTGGTGCCGTGCAATACATCATAGTGCTGGCAAAGTTCGATACTTTGAGCAAGCTTCCGTCTAGGACGAAGTTGCCGCTCATATTATTGCAGAATTTCGCACTCAGAGTGCCGCCATTACCTCCGTTGAAAGAGATTGTGTATCTTGCATCTACGGGGACTGGTGAGCCATTGTACGAAACCATTTTGAATACTAGGCCGTTGAGGCTAGATGCTGAGGGGATACTTGGAACCGGTGTTTGAGTCGTGGGATTACTTGGTTTAGGGACAATAGTATTACCTGTAGAAGGAGATGGTTTGGATACATTTACCGTACCACTTGGCTTATTTGTGCTCACTGTATTTGTGGGAGTAGTCGTAGATGTATCAATAACCTCTTCAGTATTATCTCCAGCCCAAAGTAATAATCCCAAAACAATAAAGACGATTGCGGCAACAACATATATCTGGTTTGTTTTCATATAAGTCTATCCTAGCGCTCATTGACTGTAAGGACAAGAGAGGGTAATTTGGTGTCTAGAAACTTGGGAGGAGGTCCAATGAGTATCATGCTGAGGCTTGATCAGCCATCTCACACCTTCAAATATGCTCCCGGCAAGAAGTTCCCACGCCTTTGTGATCGTGACGGGATCATCAATACGGGGTCTATACTCCGAATTGAGGAACCTGTCTTGGGACATTACGATTGGTGGGACGTGGTCGCCATTCCTCTCGAAGGAGACGGGGAGACAGTCCTCATCCTATTTGATGAGTTGTCAGAGAAGAACCAGAAGGATGTAAAGACCTTCTTTCCACGTTGCGAACTCATCGCCACGAAGCACTAAGTGGGCCAGTCCCGGCGCCCGG
>JBAQWR010000062.1:0-15597 GCA_049299015.1 Minisyncoccia bacterium
GTCAATAACTGTTACAGCAAATGAACAGGATGCATTTTTCAAGGTAGTTGAGGTGGCGATAGGAGAAGTATTTCTAGAATTGAAGGGCAAGTTAACCCATTTGTCGCACGGCATGTTACGTTTACCGACAGGTAAGATGTCTTCGAGAACTGGTGATGTCATTACCGCGGAAGAACTAATAGAGAGTGTAAAGGAGAAGGTCAAAGGGGATGAAGCGGTAGCTGTTGGGGCTATCAAATATATGATTCTCCGTCAGGCTATAGGCAATGACATCATCTTCGATATAGAAAAGTCTGTTTCTACAGAAGGTGATTCTGGAGTTTATCTGCAATACGCGTATGCTCGTACTAATTCACTTCTAGAAAAAGCTGAGCAAAAACCAGATACAAAAGCTCCGAGAGAAAATACACACGAAGTTGAAAAACTTCTATATAGATTTCCAGAAATTGTGGAGAGAGCAGGGAAGGAGTACGCTCCCAACTACATTACGACTTATCTAACCGAACTTGCTAGTAGTTTCAACAACTTTTATGCCCACGAGCAGATTATCGGAGACTCCCCAGAATCTTCATATCGTTTAGCCATCACAAAAGCTTTCAATATCGTGATGAGAAATGGCCTGACTATTTTGGGGATTCCAGCTCCAGAAAAGATGTGATAAGCTCTAGGACGGACGAACTTTCAGACTGGCATAACCTACTGTGGAGGTGCGCATGATTGTGGTGGTATCTGGGCCGTCGGGCGTTGGCAAGGGTGCTTTGGTGGAGGGAGTCTCAGAACTAGCTCCCGCGATACATGTTGGTGTCTCCTGCACTACCCGCTCCCCGAGACCGGGAGAGCGTGACGGTGTGGATTACCACTTTCTCAGTCAGGAGGATTTCCGCAATAGGGTGGCGAACGATGAATTCGCCGAATGGCAGGAAGTCTACGAAGGCAAACTCTACGGTACCCTGAAGGAGGAACTCAAGCACGAGGTTGTCCTGCTGGAGATCGAGTGTCGGGGAGCACGAGTTATCAAACAGCGCTATCCGCAAACTCAAGCCGTCTTCATACTTCCGCCGACCTATCTCGAACTCGAGAGACGACTCCGAGAGAGAGAACAGGGGAGTAAAGAGGGTGAAGTTCTTGAGAGACTCGCGAAGGCGGCGCAGGAGATTCATCAGGTCTCCCTCTTCGATTTCTGGATTGAGAATCTGGAAATCAAAGACTCGATCCAGAGATTGTGGGGTATGATGCAGATTCTTCACCGCAAAGGTAAGCCAAGCCACCAATTCTTCCGGTGCCCGACGTTACTCGGTCGTGTCCAGAGCACTTTCCCGAGCAATACCGCCAGTTTTGCCGTCTGAAGTCAGAATCAAGAGCGCCCCGTTCCAAACTAGGTTGGAACGGGGCATCGTTGTTTTAACCAACCTCTAAGAATGTTAATATAAGCCAAATATGGTAGATAAACCCATTCAACATGTTCAGGGCAAGTCGGAGCGTGCCCAAAAGGAGGAAAAGATTCTCCAATTCTGGAAAGACAATAAGATATTTGAGAAAACTCTGGAGAAAAAGTCTCCTAATGGCGATTTTATTTTCTACGAAGGTCCTCCAACGGCTAATGGCAGGCCTGCTATTCACCATCTAGAAGCGCGGGCCTTCAAAGATGCCATTCCTCGCTACAAGACGATGCAAGGTTTCCGTGTACCTAGAAAAGCTGGCTGGGACACCCATGGTCTTCCCGTCGAGCTGGAAGTGGAAAAAACTCTGGGTCTGAAATCTAAAAAAGAGATCGAAGAATATGGTATAGCCAAGTTTAATCAGGCTTGCAGAGAAAGTGTGCAGAAATATATAGGCGAGTGGGCTAAATTTACAGACCGCATAGGTTACTGGGTAAATTTGAATAACGCATATTTTACTTACGATAGTTCATATATAGAATCAGTCTGGTCAATTGTTTCCCATGTAGAAAAAAGAAAGCTCTTATATAAGGACTACAAAGTTGTGCCATGGTGTCCACGTTGCGGAACAGCACTTTCATCCCATGAAATTGCACAAGGTTACAAAGATGTTAAAGATCTATCACTTTATGTGAAATTTAAGATTGTTGGATTCCCAAATGCATATTTTGTTGCTTGGACAACAACCCCATGGACTCTTCCTGGAAATGTTGCTCTTGCTGTAGGAGAAGATATTGACTATGTAGAGATCAAAGTCGGGGAAGAAATTTTAGTTTTAGCCAAGGAACGACTCTCTCTGATAACTGAACCCTATGAAATTATCGCAGAACATAAGGGTAAGGAAATGATCGGGATGGAGTATGAACCAATCTACCCTTTTGTAGAAAAGACAGATAAAACTTTTAAGATCTATTCAGCAGATTTTGTGAACACAGAAGATGGGACGGGGATCGTCCACACTGCTGTCATGTACGGACAGGAAGACTTTGATTTGGGTACTAAAGTTGGCTTGCCAAAGGTGCATCTAGTTTCTCCAGACGGGGTCTTTATGAAGGGTACAGATTGGTTGGAGGGGCGCTCGGTAGTGGACGAGACTCTGGCCATTGATATTTTGAAAGATTTGCAGAAAAGAGACTTACTCTTTGGTAAAGAGAACCACACTCACTCCTATCCTTTCTGCTGGAGATGTAAAACCAGACTTATATATTACGCTCGTGATTCTTGGTATATAAAAATGTCGGAGCTTCGAGATAAGTTGGTGGCAGAAAATAAAAAAATTAATTGGGAACCAGAACATATAAAAGAAGGTAGATTTGGTGAGTGGCTTAGGGAAGTGAAAGATTGGGCGATATCACGTGAGCGTTACTGGGGGACACCTTTGCCGATCTGGCAGAATGCTGATGGGTCTAAGAAGTTTGTGGTTGATTCTGTCGAAACACTTAAAAAATATGCCAAGAAATCAGGCAATAAGTATTTCGTCATGCGCCATGGGAGAGCGCAAAATAATGAATTGAATATTGCAAGTGGAAATGTGTCGAACACCCATGCTCTTACAGAAGATGGTAAAAAAGATGTTCTTAAGAGTGCCCAAGACTTCAATGAGCGAATAGACTTTATATTTGTCTCACCTTTTTTACGTACTAAGGAAACTGCTGAAATTGTTCGAGAGGCTCTCGGTCTTTCAAAAGAGGCAGTCATAGAAGATGTGCGATTGTCTGAAATAAATTTTGGGGCAGAAGAAGGCCAACCCATTCAGAAGTACCAAGAAAAGTTTCCTAATACTGAAGATCTCTTTAATGTTAAGCCGCAAGGAGGGGAAAATGAGATGGAGGTAAAGCAGCGTGTTGGCTCGTTCTTGTATGAAATAGAAAATAAATATTCGGGTAAAAACATACTTGTCATTTCCCACGGTGATCCTGTGTGGATGGCACTTTCTGTTGCAGAAGGAGCTCAAATTCCACGTATGCTTCAAATTCTCGCACAGGATTATCCTAAATACGCAGATATAAGAGAACTTTCATTTGTACCTATTCCTCAAAACGAAAATTTCGAATTGGATCTACATAAACCTTACATTGATGACGTTGTATTGGTTAAAGATGGCGAAGAATACAAAAGGGTAAAAGAGGTAATGGATGTATGGTTTGATTCTGGGGCCATGCCATTTGCTCAAGATCCTAAAAATGTTCGATACCCAGCAGATTTTATTTCAGAAGCTATAGATCAGACTCGCGGTTGGTTCTACACGCTTCACGCTATCGGTACTCTTATGGAAAAGGGGATCGCATATAAAAATGTCATTTGCTTAGGACATCTCTTAGATAAAGATGGAAAAAAGATGTCTAAATCTATAGGCAACGTCGTCGATCCATGGGAAGAAATGGACAAGCACGGCGCCGATGCTTTGCGTTTCTGGATGTATTCAGTCAATCAACCTGGTGAATCGAAGAATTTCGATACAACTACTGTGGCAGAGATAGTGAGGAAGGTCTTCAATATTTTGGACAATGTTTATGCGTTTTATGACATGTACAGAGACAAGAGGCTAGAAGTAGAAACTAAAATTCCGCAAAGTATTGATGTTCTAGACATCTGGATCTTGTGTCGTTTGAGTGGTGTCCTTGATGCTATGAAGGAGGATCTTGATGAATATAGACTTCTCGAACCAGTAAGAAGTCTGCGTGAATTTATTGACGATCTTTCCACCTGGTATTTGCGTCGTTCAAGGGAGAGGTTAAAAAATGATGACATAAATGCTAAATATACTCTCTATTTTGTTTTGAAAATTATTTCAAAGATGCTAGCTCCTTTTGCTCCATTTACTGCAGAGGAGTTATTCCAGAAACTTCGAAATGAAAAAGATGAGATATCAGTGCACCTGACACAATGGCCCGATTTTAATTTTGGAGGACCAGAACCGATTTCATACATGCGAAAGGTGAGGGAGTTGGCATCTCTTGGACTAGAATCTCGCTCAAGAGCAAACATTAAAGTTCGTCAACCATTATCTAAATTGACTGTGAAAGATCTTGGAATTCCTGATGTCTTTATTGAACTGATAAAAGATGAATTGAATGTTAAGGAAGTTGTCGAAGATACAAATATAGAAGGGGAGGTGGAGCTCGATACGAATCTCACGCCAGGACTTATCGAAGAGGGGAAAGTGCGCGACGTGATACGCGTTATCCAAGATATAAGAAAGGAGAAGGGCTTAAAACCAAGTGACAAGATGAAATACGAAGTGCCTGACGAACTCAAAGAACTTTTCGCCAAGAATGCGGAAGAGATCAAGAGGGTGACTAATATAGAATTCTAGTGTCTTACCACATCTACACAACTCGAGGTATCGTGCTTGCCGAGAGGCCGCTTAGGGAGGCTGATAGGATCTACAGTGTCTTAACTCGTGATCTTGGCTTAATCCAAGCCACGGCTCTGGGAGTGCGTAAGGAGCCATCAAAACTTCGGGGCAATATCGAGCCCTTCTCACTCTCCTCCATCTCTCTGGTGCGGGGTAAAGAGCATTGGAGAGCTACTTCGGCGGAGTTTATCAAGAGCGTTCCTGTTTCGCCCACTATTGCCAGACCCCTAGCACTTCTCGAACAATTGACCCAAGGAGAAGCACCTCACCCAGAGTTATTTGATATGGTAGAGGAATCCGTACTCTCTCTTGAAGTAAATGATGAAATGTCTGAAATCCGTTTAGTCTCCAAAATACTTTTCCACTTAGGCTATCTCAAAGAAACTGATCTTGCTTTAGGTAAAAAAGATTTGGTCAGAGTTATAAACGAAGGCATCCAGGCCAGCCACTTGTAGAGGTGTTACAATTAAACAATATGAACGAAGAGGAGAAGAGTAAAATTGAGGGACTTACTGATACTCTAAATTCGCGGACGCGTTACAAAGATCCTTTGGATAGACGTACTCCAGTCAAGGCCCTGGAGTCAGAAGATGTCGAGGGCAAGTGGCAGAGTCCAGAGATCGATGAGATGCTCAAGCATGAGCGCATACCTCACAAAGTTAGTCCGTTTATGAAGAAGGTTTTTATCTTTTCTTTGCTGTTTTTCGTAGCCACAATCTTTGTGGCAGGTTTTATCTTTATCGGGGGGACGAATTTTGTATCTTCTAAGAATGTAAATATCACCGTGCTTGGTCCCACCATGGCGCGAGCTGGTGAGACGCTCGAACTTGGTGTCACTGTCTCCAATACAAACAGTGCCGACTTGGAGTTCGCCAATCTATCGATTCAATATCCACAAGGTAGCCGCAGCCCAGATAATACAGCCGAATCCCTGACTTACACCAAAGACAACCTAGGAGTAGTTAAAGCGGGAGACGAAATCGCCTACAATACCAAAGTGGTTCTTCTGGGTTCGTCTGGGGAAACCAAAGAGATCAAGTTTTCTGTCGAATATAAGGTTAAGGGTTCTAACGCCACTTTTTACAAAGATAAAATATTTGAGATCACCATAGGAGATGCCCCAGTTACTCTTCTTGTAGAGAGCCCTCACTCTGTCACCTCTGGGGGGAGCTTTGAAACCAAGGTTTCAGTCACCTTGAATTCCACAGATATTTTGAAAGACGTCGTCTTAAAGGCTGAGTATCCACATGGATATAGCGTCACCGACGCCACCCCAGAGGCTGTCTCTAACGGAAACACATGGTCTCTTGGGGATATGTCTCCGGGCGACAAAAAGACCATTTCTATCCGTGGCGATCTGTTAGGTGAAGATGGTGAGGAGAGGACCTTCCGCTTTTATGTCGGGGTTTCTGATTCAGGGAGCGCGGACTCAAACCTCAAAATAGTTATAGTGTCTCTCTTGAATACCGTCGCTATAGACCGACCATCTATTGGTTTGGAAGTTGCTTTCAATGGAGAAGATTCGGACGGCTACATAGCGCCGGCAGCTCGTCCTGTCTCTACTACTATTAGATTTCAGAATAATCTTTCTGACAAACTACTCAACCCTCGTCTAGAGGTTACTCTCCTCGGTGCTGCTCTAGATAAATCTTCCATTACGACAACCAACAACAGTCCATATAATCCTATTAGCTCGAAAATTGCCTGGGGTCTTGTAAATCCTCTTGGCAATCCAGAGCTTGGCCCAGGAGAAGGCGGGCAAGTAAGTTTTAGATTCTCTTCTCTGCCGGGGCTGTCTCTAGTGGGAGGTAGTAATGATATTGTACTCAACATCTTGATCACTGGAGTGCCGGTCGATGCTGTAGGTCAGGACTTAGTGACTGTAAAAGAGAGTCATGTAGTGAAAATATCTTCGCAGATCAATCTTTTCTCGAAGGTACTTCGTACACTTGGACCTTTTGCCAATTATGGCCCAATTCCACCCAAGGCGGGGGAGGAAACTTCTTACACGGTTGTCCTGAGTCTTCTCAATAATCAAAATACTTTTTCGGATTCTAAGGTGACGGCCAAACTTGGGAATGGAGTGGAATGGGTAGGTGGACCGACTCTCGGGAGCGAAAGCATTGTCTACGATTCTATCTCCAAGACTGTTACCTGGGATATAGGCATTCTCTCTTCGGCTACAGATTCCTCTTCTGGTACGCGAGAGGTATCGTTCCAAGTCTCTCTCAACCCTTCTCTTAGTCAGATCGGCACAGTTCCGATTCTTGTAAATAGCATTCTCTTCACTGGTAGAGACACTAACGGTGGGGAGGTCTCTACAGTAAACAATCCTCCCTTAACCACGAGTCTTACGAGCGATCCAGCATTTATCCAAGGAGATGATATAGTGGTGAAATAATGACCCAAAAAGATTCAGATTTGATGGAGAAAATAGTCTCGCTTTGTAAAAGACGCGGGTTTGTATATCCGAGTTCGGAGATTTATGGGGGGTTTGCGGGTTTTTGGAATTATGGTCATTACGGTGTAATTTTGAAGGAAAGTCTAAAACATCTTTGGAAAGAGAAATTTATCTTTGAGCGTGAAGATATGTTTGTTACCGACACGTCAATAATTAGTAATCCAAAGGTTTTAGAAGCTTCTGGGCATGTTAAAAATTTCGGCAATGAGCTTTTTAAGACTGAAGTGGGGACAGGTGAGGAAACCACCCTCTCTCATTTAAGAGCTGAAACTGCCCAGGGTATTTTTGTCGATTTTAAAAATGTTATTGATTCACATCATCCGAAACTTCCGTTTGGTGTGGGTCAAATTGGAAAAGCTTTCAGAAACGAGATTTCTCCGCGAGATTTTATATTTAGGCAGAGAGAGTTCGAGCAAATGGAAGTAGAGTATTTTGTGCGAGAAAGAGATTGGGAAAAATATTTTGAAATGTGGAGGGGGATTATTTTAAGTTTTTTCAAAGATATCGGCATAAGCGATATTTATGAGGAAGATGTTAAAGATAGTGATAGAGCACACTATTCAAAACGCACTATCGATTTTTTATTTGCTTATCCATTTGGTAGTAGGGGAGAAGTTTGTGGTTTGGCTTATCGCACTGACTTTGATCTGAAGAATCACAATCTCGATTACTTCGATGAAGAAACTGGAGAGCGTATTGTGCCACATGTGATCGAGCCGTCTTTAGGAGTTGACCGTGTATTATTGGCTGTATTAACCTCGGCTTATACTGAGGATGAGTTAGGAGGGGAACCAAGAGCTTATCTGAAACTTTCTAAAAACATCGCTCCTGTCCGCGCGGCTGTTTTTCCACTTCTTAAAAATAAATCAGAATTGGTTTCAAAAGCCCGAGAAGTTTACGCAATGTTAAAAAAAGATTTCTCAAATATTGAATTCGATGACAATGGCAATATCGGTAAGCGCTATAGAAGGCAAGATGAAATTGGCACCCCATACTGTATTACAGTTGATTTTGATACCTTGGAAGATGGTACCGTGACTTTGCGTGATCGTGACTCTGGTAAGCAAGATAGGGTAAAAATCGCTGATTTGAAAGAAGCTATAGTTTAGGGTATTCTGTGTTTCTTATGAAGATAAAAACCTCCTGGAATCTGAAGTTGCTCTACAAGAGCGACTCTGATCCGCAAATAGAAAAAGACTTAAAAACGATCGAGCAATTATGCTCGGATTTTGAAAAACAATATAGAGGTAAACCTTTTACAAAAACACCCCAAACTTTGCTGAAGGCACTCAATGATTCTGAGAGATTAAGTGAGATAATTGATTCCTGTGCACCCTCACGTTATTTTAATTTCAAAACAGATTTGGACGCTAGCGATAGTAAATCATTTGCGATTTCTACCAAATATGGCCATAGATTAACCTCTGCCGGCAATAAGATTAAATTTCTAGGACTAGAGATTGCCAAAATCCCAGCCAATAAACAAAAAACCTTCTTAGATTACAAAGGTCTCCAACCCTTTAAATATCTTCTAACCCAAATCTTCTCCCACGCCAAATACAATCTTTCTGAAGGAGAAGAACAGCTCGAAGACCTCCTTTCCCAACCTGGCTACGGGATGTGGATAGATACTCAAGAGAAGCTTTTAAATCAACAAGTCATAAAGCATAAGGATAAAAATATTCCACTGGCCGAAGCTATCGCTAGTATCTCTGATATGCCCACCAAGGACAGACGAGAAGTTCATGAAAAAATAACTACGGTTTTAAAATCCATTAGCCATGTAGCCGAAGGAGAACTTAATGCCGTGTACAATTTCAAAAAGATAATGGACGAGCGCCGCGGTTACCGCCGGCCTTACAGCGCGACTATCTTGGGGTATGAAAATGATGAGCAGGCTATAGAAAATTTTGTAAAGTTGGTTACAAAGAATTTCAAAATAGCCCACAGGTTTTATAAATTACATGCCAAACTTCTCGGGGAGAAAAAAATAAAACTGGCCGACCGAGGAGCCAAGATAGGGGAGATAAAAGCTAAATTTGATTTTCCTAAATCTGTCTCGATGCTCCAGTCCGTTTTAGGAAACGTTGATCAGGAATATCTAGGGATGTTCAATAAGTTTTTAGAAAATGGCCAAATTGATGTCTATCCCAAGAAAGGCAAAACTGGTGGAGCATATTGCTCGGGCTATGGCACACTGCCCACATTTGTCTTGCTCAACCACGTCAACACCATCAGATCTCTAGAAACTCTGGCTCACGAAATGGGACATGCTATTCATAACGAATTGAGCAAAAGCCAGCCCTCGAGGTATAGAGGGCACTCCACGGCTACAGCCGAGGTCGCCAGCACCTTTTTTGAACAGTTGATGAATGAGGAAGTAGAGAAAAAATTGTCTAAAAAAGAGCACATTATCTTACTCCACAATCGTATTGGTGGTGATATTTCGACAATTTTTCGCCAGATAGCATTCTTCAATTTTGAACTAGAGTTGCATGAAAATATTAGGAAAGACGGCCAAGTTTCTAAGGAGCTCATCGCCCGCCTAATGTCAAAACACTTAAGGTCATATTTGGGTACTGCTGTGGATGTAACCGAGGATGACGGTTATTTCTACGTCTATATCTCGCATATAAGACGATTCTTCTATGTCTACACCTACGCTTACGGCCAAATCATTAGCCGAGCTCTATATGAGAAATGGAAAAAAGATCCGAGCTATGCCAAAAAAATTAAGCAATTCTTGAGTGCTGGCGGGTCTATGAGTCCGGAAAATATTTTCAAAATGATAGGAGTAGATACGTCGAAAACCGCTTTCTTTGAGACGGGATTGAAAAGTATTGAGAAAGATATCATTAAACTTGAAAAACTAGCCAAGGGTTTAAAAGTTGCCAAATAGTGGTATTATATTTTTATGGACAGTAAGCAGAAAATAGCTATCACAACGGGTAGTTGGGTGCGGGGGGTGATCATTATCGCCCTGGCTTACGCTCTGTATCTTGTTAGTGACTTCATCTTGGTGATAATTGCCGCCATCGTCATCGCTTCAGCCGTAGAGCCGGCTACCACTTGGGCAAGGCGAAGAGGCGCCCCTCGTCTACCAGTAGTTATATTGATCTATATGGGCTCGGCCCTCTTATTGGCCGGTCTTTTCTATTTCCTCCTCCTGCCTCTTATTGGCGAGATGTCTAACTTCATCAGAACTCTGACGATTTATTCCAATTCGGTCACCAGTGGGGGAGTTTTGTCCGAAATGTTCCACACTCAGAATTTGTTTGTTGGTTTTGATACTCCGGTTTTGATCAAGGAGCTTAGTTCCTATCTAAACTCCTTATCCACTTTTCTCTCTCAGGGTATATTTTCTAGCGCCTCTTTGATCTTCGGCGGGGTTTTGAATTTTCTCCTCATTCTTATCCTTTCTTTCTATCTAGCAGTGCAAGAAGATGGGGTCAGTAAATTCTTGAAAATCATTACCCCTGTCAAACATGAACACTACGTCGTTGGCCTCTGGCGTCGCTCGCAGATCAAAATTGGTTTCTGGATGCAGGGTCAACTGATCTCATCTGCGTTGGTAATGATTCTTGTCTACGTTAGTTTGCTTTTCGTGGGTGTTCCGCATGCATTACTGCTTGCAGTTTTGGCAGGAGTGTTCGAGCTCATTCCTCTTTTCGGAGCCACCATCGCCGCTATTCCGGCCATCTTCATAGCTTATGTGGCTGGAGGGATGACCCCCACTCTTGTCGTGGCTGGTCTCTATATAGTCATCCAGCAGATTGAGGGCAATATCATCTACCCTTTGGTGGTCAAGAAGGTGGTGGGAGTGCCGCCGATCATCTCAATCGTGGCTTTAGTGATCGGCGCTACTCTGGCAGGATTTCTGGGAGTCCTTATATCGGTGCCTTTGGCGGCGGTTATCATGGAGTTTATCTCTGATCTTGAGGAGCAGAAGATTGCTCAACACTCGGCACAAGAATCCTCTTCTTAATCTATGTCTGGAAATAAAAGTTTCTACATCACGACGACGCTTCCTTACGTCAACGCAGAGCCACACATCGGTTTTGCGATGGAAATTATTCAAGCTGATGTATTAGCCAGATGGCATAGGGAATTAGGTCATGAAGTTTTCTTCAACACTGGTACTGATGAACACGGTCAGAAGATCTTAGAAGCAGCGGAGAAGGCAGGAAAAGATGTTCATGAATATGTTGATTATTATGCTGGTAAATTTGATGAATTAAAAAAAGCTCTGGATCTTTCTTACGATGCTTTTATTAGAACGACTGATGAGAAGCATGTTCGAGCCGCCAAAGAGATTTGGAAAAAATGTAAAGACAAAGGTGACATTTATGAAAAAGAGTTTGAAGGGCTTTATTGTGTAGGGTGTGAAAGGTTTCTGTCCCATAGAGATATAATTGATAGTAAATGCTCCATTCATCCCTGGGCCACACCAGAGATTCTTAAGGAGAAGAATTGGTTTTTCAAATTCAGTAAATACGAAAATGAGCTCCTTAAGTATCTAAATAACCCTAGCGCTATTATCCCTGATTGGCGCAGGGAAGAGGCTATAAATTTCGTAAAAGAGGGTTTAGAAGATTTTAGTATCTCAAGAGATAAGTCACGTTTGTCTTGGGGTATCCCAGTACCTGATGATGACACCCAAGTAATGTATGTATGGTTCGATGCACTCACTAACTATATTTCGACTCTTGGATGGCCGGATGAGGATGGAAATTTCAAGAAATTTTGGATGGAAGGGGGCACACTCCAACTGGCAGGAAAAGATCAGGTGAGATTTCAATCTCTCATGTGGCAGGCGATGCTTATGTCTGCAGATATAAAAACCACAGACCAAGTTTTCTATCATGGTTTCATCAACTCTGGCGGACAGAAAATGAGTAAGTCGCTCGGTAATGTCATAAGTCCATACGAATTAGTCAAGAAATATGGTACTGATGCGGCACGTTATCTTTTGTTACGACACGTCCACTCTACCGACGACACGGATGTTACGTGGGAAAAGCTGGATGAGTGGTATAACGCTGGTCTTGTGAATGGGTTAGGTAATCTCGTTAGTAGAATACTAACACTTTCAGAAAAGTATGTTAAAAATGAATATTCTGGTATTAATTCAAAAAAAGAGATCTTTGAATCTCTTGATAAGTTTAATTTTCAGGCGGCGCTAGATCATGTTTGGGATAGTATCCAAAAACTTGATGAAGAAATCGCTTTTACAGAACCGTATAAAGTGATAAAAAATGAACCTGAAAAAGGAGAAAAAATGATTGATGAATTAAGAACGAAGCTTATCTTTATTGCCAGAGGCTTAAGATTATTTATGCCGTCTACTGCTGAGATTATTCATGATGCTGTAATGTCGAACAAAAAACCAGAGAATCTATTTCCTAGACTAAATGCCTAAATATTTCGATATTCACTCGCATCCCCAAGATGCTCAATATGATGCGGATAGGGAAGAGATGATAAAAAGACTCAAAGACACCAGAACCCATACGATTGCTATCGGCACTGATTTAGAATCATCGAAACAGGCGGTTGAATTGGCTGAAAAACATGAAGAAATTTATGCGTGCATAGGTGTTCACCCCGTGGATGATAAGAAACAAGTCTTCGAGAAAGAGAAATTCGAGGAGTTAGTTAAACACCTGAAAGTGGTAGCAGTGGGCGAATGCGGGCTAGATTTCTATCATGCTAAAAAAGAAGATGATTTTGAGCGGCAGAAGAAATTGTTTTTAGACCAAGTAGATTTTGCTTTAGCGCACGATAAACCAATCATGATCCACGCAAGACCTGCCCGCCTTCCCGGTGGCGGGGATGCTTATTTGGAACTGCTCGAACTACTCGAACCTCTAAAAAAAGTTTATGGGGATAAATTAAGAGGTAATATGCATTTCTTTGCTGGTAGTAAGGAGATAGCCCAAAGATTTTTCGATATTGGTTTTACAATTTCTTTCACAGGGGTAATCACTTTCACCCACGACTATGACGAAGTGATAAAATCTGCACCTCTCAATATGATCATGTCAGAGACAGATGCTCCTTATGTCGCCCCCGTACCATATCGAGGCAAACGTAATGAGCCGTCCTATGTTCAAGAGGTTGTCAAAAGGATTGCAGAGGTTAGAGGGGAGGACGAGGAGACGGTCAGAGCCGCTCTTGCCGAAAACGCCATCTCTATGATAGGCTAGTGCAACTTATGCGAAATTCAAAAGGCGAAAAGGAGGGCTCATCTGTCTACGAGATAGGCTACCTTGTCTTACCAAGTATCCCAGAAGACAAGCTTGGTGAAGTGGTCGATTCTATCAGGAAGGTGTTCGTTGACGAGGGGGGTGTAGAAATTGACCAAGAAGCTCCTTTCAGTCATCCCTTGGCCTATTCAATTTCTAAGACTGTGGGCGCTAGTCGTTACGTAGTTTCCGACGCCTACCTAGGTTGGATTAAGTTCGAAGTAGAGTCTGCCAAAATTACAACTATCAAGGCCAGTATAGATAAAATAGGAGAAGTCCTACGATTCCTCTTGGTCAAGGCCCCCCGCGAGACCACATTCACTTTCGCCAAAGCAAAGGCTCTGGTCGAAGAGAAGATAGAAGCAGAAGAGAAAGAAGAAACCCCAACTCCTAGCCTCGCTGAGGAAGTGGTGGTAAATTAAGACTATGTATTTCAACCGCGCTATCATCATCGGCAACCTCACTCGTGACCCAGAGCTTAAGTCACTCCCATCTGGTGTGCAGATAGCTACTATGGCGGTGGCTACCAATCGTGTCTGGAAGGATAAGGCTGGGGCCAAACAGGAGTCTACCGATTACCACAATGTTGTCGTGTTTGGCCGACAGGCAGAGACGACCGCTCAATATCTCCGTAAGGGCTCAAGCGTCTTGGTTGAAGGCAGGATGCAGACTAGAAGTTGGGATGCTGCTGATGGCACTAAGAAATATCGAACCGAAGTGGTGGCCGACAGAGTGCAGTTCGGACCGAAGAAAGATGGAGCCGCCCCAGCCTCTACTCCTACAGCAAAAGAAGATAGTCAGGAAGCTCCACCAGTAGATGCTATCGATTATCCAGAAGACAATGTAAACGTAGACGATATTCCATTTTAAATATTTATATGAGAAAACAGAACTATTTTAAGGAAAATAAGATCGAACATGTTGACTACAAAGATGTCGAGACTCTTAAGAAGTTTCTGACACCTCATGCTCGTATCCAGTCCCGCAGACGTTCCGGTACCCCTTCCAAGTTTGAACGACAACTCGCCATGGCTATCAAACGTGCTCGGTTCCTGGGTCTCTTGCCATACGTCTCTAGATAACTTTGGGTTATAATTTAGCGATGCGTATACCTTACTCTGTCCAAGGAGCTCTTTTCGGCCCGGTACTTATCGGCCTTGCTCTTATCTTGAAAATACTTTGTCCTGCCTCTGCTGGGGCGGCCTGTTTCGCGGATCACCTGGCGGTCCCTATTTTCTTTCCCCTTATCATGCTTTATGCCACTACAGGTGAGGGATTGGTCCTATACCATGAGTTGTGGTTTGTCCTTATATACTGGGCCTTTGTTGGGTTTCTAGTCGGCCTTATACTCGATCTGCGTAGTCGCCGGTCTCAGTATTTACCCTCACAACGTCCCCCTCTTTGATAAACATTGGGACTTGGATCTCGACTCCTGTTTCTAATTTTACCGCCTTAGTAGCGCCCTGAGCAGTGTTGCCCTTGGTTGTGTTGTGGGCTTCCGTAACCTTGAGCTCCATCTTGATGGGGAGTTTAATGCCGATGATCTTGTCGTCGAAAAGCATGGCGTCCATGACGGTGTTTGGTTTAAGAAATTTTGCGCCAAAACCAATCAACTCCTCTGATAACTGGAAACGTTTGGATGGGTCGTTGGCTTCCGAGAACCAATACTCGCCCTTGTTGGTATAAAGATATTTTACTTCCTTTTTATCGATATCGGCTTCCTCGACCTTGTCAGAAACGTGGAAAGAGACTTCGGTGATCCTGCCAGTGATGAGATTTCTAAGTTTGGTAGCGTTTACCGGCTTTCTCTGTTGTTTGCGGAAAACATGCGAGCCGATAACTTCCCACGGCTCCTTCTCGTAAATAATGTATTTATGAACTGTGACCTCGTTGTAATCAAGCATAGGTTGTCATTTTACCTAGAATCGAGCTAAACGCAAATATAATACGAAAAACGCGCTATCATTCCGTACTCGGAATGCACGCTCCACTCGCGCCGTCGCGCTCCGTGACGTTTTTCTTAATTATATTTGCTTATACCTCTTTTAGTTTCGAGCGGATGTCTTTCAAGATTTGGTCTGAAACTTTTTTGTT
>JBAQWR010000063.1:0-1712 GCA_049299015.1 Minisyncoccia bacterium
GTCAATCGTATGTATACGGACAAAGATTTTCGCAACAAAGTGGTGGCCAATGTGACCGATGTCTCGGTCAGAAGTTTCTGGGTCGATGAATATGCCAAGTACACCGACAAATATGCTCAAGAAGCTACGCCCGCGATCCAAAACAAGATTGGTCAATTCGCGGGCAATCCTCTGATCAGAAATATCATTGGGCAGCCGAAGTCGAGTTTCGATCTCCGCGACATCATGGACAACAAGAAGATCATGATCGTGAACTTATCCAAAGGCCGAGTAGGTGAGGGCAACGCGCGCCTCCTTGGTTCAATGCTTATCACCAAAATTTACTTGGCAGCCATGTCGCGCGCGGATGAGAAGGCTCTGTCTCTTGCCAAACTGCCGCAATTCTATCTCTTCGTTGATGAGTTTCAGTCTTTTGCTGACAAGTCCTTCGCCGACATTCTCTCGGAGGCGCGCAAATATAAGCTCAATCTAACCATGGCCCATCAATATATCGAGCAGATGGAGGACGAGGTCCGTGAGGCTGTTTTCGGTAACGTGGGCACCATGATCGCTTTTCGCGTGGGTGCTTACGACGCCGATGTTTTAGAGAAGGAGTTCGCTCCTGTTTTCGTCGCCGAAGATCTTGTCAATCTTGGTTTACGCCAGATTTATCTTAAACTAATGATAGATGCGGTGACATCGCAGCCTTTCTCGGCGAGCACTATGGCACCGATTGAACAGCCAAAAGTTTCTTATGTAGATGAGATCATCGAGAATTCTCGCAAGACATTTGCCAAATCTAAGATTGAAGTTGAGAAAAATATTGTAGATTGGCACGAAGAGGGGAAAGCTGTCGCGCCGAAATCTGCGACGGCAAGACCGTACACTCCCGATAAGCCGGTTCCAGCTCCTGTCGTCAAACAAGAGCCGAAGCCGATTGATATTAGGGGCAATAGGCAGGAGAGGCCGGTAGCTCAACCAATAGTTCAACCGAAGCCCCAACCGGTTGCTCCACCTGTTCCACATGTCTCTCTCAAAAATCTAAATGAACACAACAATAATCAGCGTAAGCCAGATGCCAAACACGTCTCTGATTTGAGAGATGCTTTGAAAGCCGTCACCGCTGGAAGCGGGATCCCGCCAAAGGCGGTGATGGGAAGTGAGAAAATCACAAATCCCAAGCCACAAATTACAAATAATACTCAAATTCCAAATCCCAGACCAGAAATTAAACATGGACCAAGCCCAGAAGAACTCAAGAAAATCTTAAATGTTTAGCAAACGGATTCTCATTTTCTCCCTCGCCTATCACCCCGTAGTCGGCGGAGCGGAAATTGCGGTTAAGGAAATTACCGATCGCCTTTCTGATATCGAATTCGACATGATCACGATGCGCCTTGAGAAAGCCCAGCCTAGAGTAGAAAAGATTGGAAATGTGAATGTGTATCGAGTGGGGAAGAGTGCATCTTATATAGACAAAATCCTCTTTGTTCCAAATTCCGCTCTCTTGGCTCTTAAACTCAATAGAAAAAGACCTTACGACTCATTCTGGGCCATGATGACAAATATGCTTTTCCCGATAACTTTAATGCGTCTTGTCGGTGATCGCACCCCATATGTTTTAAGTCTACAGGACGGCGATCCTTTCGAATATGTTTTTAAACGTCTCCGTATACGCATTTTTATTCCACTTCTCAAATATGGATTCAGACATGCAGTTGTTATACAATCGA
>JBAQWR010000064.1:0-2253 GCA_049299015.1 Minisyncoccia bacterium
ACAAAATCAGTGGTTGGCAGAAGTCCTATCTCGACGAAAATGCCGGTGGCCGACAACGTCTTCTCGACCCCGCCTTCTTCGTAGACCAATGAGCTTACAAACTTGTCGCCCTTGATCTCTTTGAGCACCACATTTTTTATCGCTTTCATATTCTGGTGTGAAAGGACTTTCTCCACCGTCACTTCGTCGGCTCTAAATGTATCGGAGCGGATGAGGAGGGTGACTGATTTGGCATATGAGAGGAGTTGGGAAGCGGTTTCAAACGCGGCGTTGCCACCGCCTACTATTGCGACATCTTGATCGGCGAAGAGAGGCCCGTCGCACGAAGCGCAGTAACTGATGCCTTTGTTTTCAAACTCCTTGGCTCCTGGGATATCAAGCTTCTTTCTCGTACTGCCGGTGGTGACGAGTACAGTCTTCGTTGTATAAGAATTGTCAGCAGTTTCAATTTTAAAACCGCTATCTGATTTGGAAATATTGGTCACTCTCTCGCCGAGTTTTATCTCCACGAATTCTCCAGCATAAGCGCGTAAGTGCTCCTCGAGCATTTTACCAAACTCGACCCCAGGAATATTTTTGGTCCCAATCCAGTTTTCAATACCAGAAGATTCGGTACTTTGCCCGCCGAAAGATTCGGTGATTAAAAGAGTTTTAAGTCTCTTCCGCGCCGCATACACACCCGCCGCCACGCCAGCAGGCCCTCCGCCTACGATACACAAATCATACATTCCACTATTCTACTTCAGGCAGCGAGGGAATCAAAGCTTGCTTTTAGAGCCCGAGCGAACCTGAAGCAAGACCGCAGGTCTTACTTCAACTTCGAGCGTCTGAGAAATGCCGGGACAGCTGACCAGTCATCATCGTTGTCTTCTACAGGTGGGGGAGGAACTTGTTTGCCTTCAGGTTTCTTCTCTTCCACTATTGGCTTCTGCACTTCCTTCATAGGTTGAGGAGCAATAGTGTTGAAGATCTTACCCTTACCACGATCATCGTCATTGCCGAAAGACTGGAAGAGAGAGCTAGGCTTGCGCATGAGGTTCTCTGGGAAGTTGGAGGCAATGACAGTAATCCTAACCTCGCCCTTCTTGAGCTTATCATCGCGGACGGTACCGAAGATGATCTTGGCGTTTGGATCTACTGACTCAGTGATAACCTTGGCAGCATCCTGGATTTCAAACATAGTGAGGTCGTCTCCACCAGCGATAGAGAAGAGTACGCCCTTGGCACCATTGATCGAGATCTCAAGAAGAGGGGATGAGATGGCGGCACGAGCAGCATCCTCGGCACGCTTCTCTCCAGAACCAGTACCGATACCCATGAGTGCGGCACCAGCGTTTTCCATAACCGAACGGATGTCAGCGAAGTCGATATTGATAATACCCGGAGTGGTGATGAGATCTGAAATACCCTCGACCGCTTCTCTCAAAATGTTGTCGCAGATGGCGAAAGCATTTTTGGCAGTGATGTCTTTGTTGACTGTCTGCAGGAGTCGGTCGTTGGGGATGATGATGAGAGCATCGACTGCTTGTTTGAGCTCGTCTATTGCCGCTTCGGCAATCTTCATCCTCTGTTGACCTTCGAAGAAGAATGGTTTGGTAACGACAGCTACAGTCAGACACCCGTTCTCCTTGGCAGTGCGAGCCACGACTGGTGCGGCACCTGAGCCAGTACCTCCGCCCATACCACAAGCGATGAAGACCATATCTGCACCCTTAATAGCTTCTTGAACCTCTTCCTTAGTTTCCTCAACAGCTCGTTTGCCGAGTTCTGGGTTCATGCCGGTGCCTAGACCGCGAGTGAGGTTTTTACCGATGTGGATTTTCTTCTTGGCGAGGGAGTGGTGGAGGTCCTGGGCATCCGTATTAACCGCGATAAAGTCAACACCCTTGACCTTCGAGTTGATCATGTGGTTTATGGTGTTTTTGCCAGAACCGCCTACTCCGATGACCTTGATTCGTGCAAAAGATTCTACCTCTGGTTTGATTTGTGGCATGGGCTTAAATTAATTTTAGATGGGCACATCTTACCAGACCGAGTTTAAAATGAAAGTAGTTTACTTGGGCCAACTATTGTGTCTATATTTTACCCCCACACCTACTTATTATTTTCGATTTTTATAATAAATTGGTTACTAGTGGAAGTAGGTGTGGGGGTTTACGGTAAAAATTGCGAGAACCAGCGCCAAATAATCTTGCCCCAACGTTTGCCATCTTCGGCGATGTGAGTAGGGTTGTGTATTCCGACAGAGCGCTC
>JBAQWR010000065.1:0-7603 GCA_049299015.1 Minisyncoccia bacterium
GATTATAAGAGAATAGTCGAAGGCATACCCTTCTTTTCAGAAGATAGGTATTGGGGTAAGGCTCCTAAGGAAGAACTTGAAAAAGCTATCAAGTTCATAGAAGAGAATGGCTGGGATACTTTCAAAAATCACTACAAAAACAAATTCGATCTCACTTTTGAGGAAAACAGGGCCGATTGGAGATTTGTCTTGCCTCTGCCACAAGATTTTTCAGTGCTTGACGCGGGAGCCGGTATGGGGCGCATTAGCATCCCTTTAGCCAGAGCAGCAAAGAAGGTCACTGCGCTTGATCAATCCTTCTTGCGTATGAAGTTCTTGAAGCTTAGAGCACAGAAAGAGGGTTTGAAAAATATTGAAGTTTGTGTTGGCGACATCTTCGATGCCAAGTTTCCACCAGAGAGTTTCGATCTCATTGTCATGAATGGGTTGTTAGAATGGGTAGGAGCTACTGATCGTTTCACCCATCCACGAGAAGCACAGCTCGAGAGCCTACGTATCGCTAGGAGATTGTTGAAGAATGGCGGCTGTCTCTATATTGGTATCGAGAATCGTTTCGCTCTATCATATCTTCGAGGTAGAGATCATAGTGGCCTATATTTCACCAGCTATATGCCGCGGTTATTGGCCAATGCTTACTCGATGCTACGCAGAGGTAGGCCTTATGATACCTATACCTATTCTCGCCGCGGTTACGATAAATTAATTCGAGAATCAGGGTTTGAAAATATTGATTTCTATCTTCCGCATCCTGGATACAACCTCCCTCGCATTATGATTCCTTATAATAATTTGAACGCCTTCTCATATCTCATACATTCACTCATGCCGTCAACTGATCTCAAAAGAAAGATAGCTAAGGTTCTGGCACATTCTAAGATGGTGTTGGGTTTGTATCGTTATTTTTTCTTTAGTTTCGGCATTGTCGTAAAAAAATGATAAATATTTTAACAACTATTTTACGAGAACATCGTGAGTGGCTCAAAAATCCCATAGCCCCTCTATCATTTATGAAAATGAGTACCCCTGGATCAGGTGGAGAGCTGGGCAAAGGGAAGGTACTCATTCTGGTTTTTGAAGAGGGGGAATCGAAGCCAACCTTGTGTGTCAAAACTACTCGTATCTACTCGACCGGAGGAATAATTAAAAAAAATCATGACAATCTCAAATTGCTCGCTCGGGGAGTAGTGGGGACCATGCATGCTTCGATGTTTGCTAAGTCCCTCTATCTTCATGATGATGGAAAGGTAGTCTTCTCGATAGAGACAGTTTGTCCTGGGGCGAGATTCTCAGCAGAGGATAGGGGTATTGAGCTTGTGATGGAGAAATATATCTCATGGCAATCTCATCTAGCCGATTCAAGCAGGAGGACTCAGAGTCTGTCAGACGGTATGTTACTACCAGTATTAGTCCAACATGGAGATATGACGCCTGATAATGTACTTGCCTCTGGAGAGCATATTTATCTTGTTGACTATGACTATGTGGGAGAGAATTTGCCTCCCGGCTTCGATATTTTCAATTTTCTTTCAAAACTTAAGCGTTCTCCAGAAATTTTGCGTTCCTACAATGATAAATATTTTCCACGTTACTTTGAAAGTATTGGCGCGAAGATCGAATCCTACGAATCTCTCCTACCTTTGTATCGTAGGGTAGAATCTAAGCGTAAGGTAGAACAGACATGATAAGAATCTTTTGCCTATCGCGAATCAATCTGCTCTCTGGTAGGACTCATGTCTATAATTTAGCCAAAACATGCGAGGCTCTAAATGCTCAAGAGGATTTCAAGGTTACCTTTATCACCACAGATAAGCCAAGTGACCTAGATACTTTCTTTCATAAATTAGGAATCAAGAAACCATTTGATGTCATTTGTCTGGGTTTGGCCAAAACTTTTGAGCTGGGGGCACTGATTCTGGCCAATGTCCATTTTGCGGCGCTGCTTTTGTCTCGTAGGAATCAATTTGACGTAGTCTATTTTCGTGATGAATCACTAGCTCCAGCTGCTTGGTGGGCTAAAAGGATTTTGTATAAAAAAGTCTTTTTTGAAATCCACTCAGTCTTAGAAAGTACCCGTAGGCAACTTTTGAACAAATGGGGAGCCAAAACGGCTAGCGGCATGATCGCGATCAGCGGAGGACTCAAAAGATATTACGATAAGTTTAATAATAATATTATCGTCTCTCTCTGTAGTGCGGCTGAAGATTCCTGGTTTGATTATGCGAGGACCAAGGAAGAATTTCGCAAGGAGCTCCAGTTACCACAAGAGGCATATTTGCTGGGTTACACCGGGGTAGTCGGAGCTAACCCCAATAATGATTATTACGAGATAGACGATATTGTAAAAAGCCTCAAATTTTTACCAGAGAATATCGTTCTTGTAATCGTTGGCGAATTAAATGGTAATGGAGAATGGTTGCATAAAGTTGCGAGGGCGGAGGGGGTAGAAAATAGAGTAATAATGATGCCGTGGCAAGAAAGAAATAAAATCCCTAAGTACCTACAAGCTTTTGATATAAATGTCATCCCTAAGAGAAAGAAAGATTTGATAGGTGATTCACCCGCCAAAATCTTTCCAGCTCTTGCTAGTCAGCAACCGATCATTGGAGGACGTGCCGAGAGTATCGAAGAAGTTTTGACAGATGGCGTGGATGCAATAATAGTTGAGCAAAACAATCCCGATGGGTGGATTAAAGCAATTTTGGAAATCTACAAAGATAATGATCTTGGTAAAAAACTTTCAGATGAAGCGTGGTTGACTAAAAACAAATACACTTGGCCGAAGCGGGGTGATGCTATTGGGGAATTCATAAAACGATCCATATGAAAAGATTAAAAAGAATTCACATATTACTGAAACTCTTATACCGATCCATTTTACATGGCCGAGCAGTCAAGGTTCCGAGCCAAATCAATAGAATCATAGTGGCACCAACAGGCAAGTTAGGGGACGTGGTCTGTAATACACCGGTTTTTCAAGCTTTGCGCCAAAACCTGCCTAACGTCTACATCATCGCAGCTGGCAACCCTCAATTTCTCAAAAGCATTTTGGATCATAGTGGTTTGGTTGATGAGTATTTGGATATCGAAAATAGCGATATCAGAGCTGATGTAGGGATCGTAACTGGTCCATCGTATGAATATGCCGCCGAACTTTACCTTTCAGGTATTCCGTTGGTTGTGGCACCAACGGTAATTGGTGGCAGATCTCCAGCCGAAACTAGACCCTATAAGATTTTAAAAAAGTTTGTAAAGACCTTTCATTACCGTATGGGTGAATATGCTCCCAGAGAAAGACTAAAATCACTTGAAGCTTTAGGAATTTCCTCTGATGATACTAGAAAGATTCTAGGGTTTTCCAAGGTAGCTTTAGAGAAAATATCTAACTTTTTTATAGAACATGATGTGGATATTGGCAAAGATTTGGTCGCCGGCATATCTCCATCAGCGGGAAATAAAATAAAAGAGTGGCCCGAAGAACGCTTTGCTCAAGTAGCTGATTATCTTATACAAAATTATAAGGCCAAAGTGATCTTGATTGGTGGGCCAAAAGATAAGGAAAAAATAAAGAAAGTCTTGAGCCACTCTAATCTCCAAAATCAAATTATCGAAGCATCAGACTTTAACCTCGATGAGCTGAAAGCCTTGATATCCAAACTAAGTATTTTTATCAGTGTAGATTCTGGGCCGATTTACATTGCCGAAGCTTTTGAGGTGCCGACGATAGATATTACTGGTCCCATTGATGAGAAAGAACAACCACCGATTGGACTTAAGCATAGGGTCGTTGTCCCGCCAGAGCGCAAGAAGCCTGAACTCTATGTACTCAATGCCAAGCATTACGATAAAAAAGAGGCTTTGCGGCAGGTCTTATCTATTGAGGTGCCATCTGTTTTACGCGAAATCAACAATCTTTTATAAAGGAGGCAAGACCACCGGGTCGTGAATATGCGTATATATTTTTCATATTCATATCTTGAGCTATTTGCATCGCCATCTCTATCAGTTGAGTTGAAACAGGCTCATCTTCACTAATATGAATGGGACTGTCTGGTACAGAATATTTCAAAAGCATACTATACCCACACGAGCGTAAATCTTTTGGTCGGCCAAGTGGGTTTAATCCTACCAGTCTTGCTCCTATTCCGTTCTTCAATTTTGTATGGAAATTAAATACGCTATCGTGTCCGGCCAAAAGATATTCCAAAACTCTCTGTGGTTTGGGGATCTCGTCGGATTCTACAACAGGTTTTGCTTTATAAGAAGCACTGCAGATAGAGGTACAGACCATTGAATCTCCGTCTGTATTAAAAACAGAATCAGTAAATAATTCACTATGGGTGATTTTGAGCAGCTCTTTGTCTTTAAGATTTGTGCGGATAAAGGCAATCTGCCCGACTAAATGCCCGTCTTTTTTTGCCAGTATGGTAAATTGTCTTTCAGCCTGTTTTCTATAAGCTTCCTCGTCAAGGGTAAGTGGATCCCAGCATTGATTGTGTAAATTATGCGAAGTTTTGAAATCTGGAGAATGAATGCTCAGGAATGAAAAGTTTATATTTGTGGTATTTGAAATGTTATATATCGATTGTAATTTCTCACCAGAGTAGCTTTCCTTAAGAATAGAGCGTTGCACTTTGCCGGTAGAAGTTGTTGGTAAATCTTGTATGGCTATTGATCCTATATATTTCGGGATTTCAAAGTCAGATATTTCTCTAGTACCAGATAAAAGTTTAAACTTGAGACGTCGTATTGAATTCTCGCTGTCCATACCGTCCTTCCAACAAATGATAGCCCCAATCTCTTCGCCATATCGTTTGTCTGGAATTCCGATGACATGTACCTGCTCAATATCGGTCGAGATTTTTTTTAGTTGATTTTCGATAAACACTGGAGAGATGTTTACACCCCCTTTAATGATGATCTCTCTCTTGCGGCCTTTAAGGAAAAAGAATTTACGACCCTCGATTATTTTATAGTATCCAATATCCCCTGTAAGAAAATAGCCATCTCGAAAAGCATCTTCTTTGCCTATATATCTAGACATTACCGCCTCTCCAGAAACAACAATTTCTCCCTCCTTATTTTCTCCTAGGAACTTTCCTTCATCATCTGCAATCTCAATTCGGGCCCAATTCATAGGTGATCCAATAGAATTTTCTTCGACTAATTTCTGGTATAAATCACTTGGGAGATCGGTGGGTACACCAGTGACGCGTAGGGCTGTTTCGGTCTGACCATAACCTTGATATAGTTTGACACCATATTTTTGTATAAACTCGCGCGAAGTTTCTGGCATCACCGGTGCTGATCCGATCTGGATTCTAGTTAGTTTCAGTTTACCTTTGAGAGAAGTATATTCTGTCTCTCTTTTCAATTGGTCATATACTATGGATTG
The DNA here is from genome assembly GCA_049299015.1 of Minisyncoccia bacterium. Classification (GTDB taxonomy): domain Bacteria; phylum Patescibacteriota; class Minisyncoccia; order Phycocordibacterales; family Zambryskibacteraceae; genus UBA5004. Next base: position 5,393 of record JBAQWR010000065.1, read on the forward strand.
CACAATAGAAGTAATAGTGGACGCACTATTTGCCAGTTGGAGCCAGAAGTTAGAACTTGAATATCCCGGAGGAATTACAACCGTACCTCCACTTGATAGGGTAGCAAGACAAAAGGTGGTTGAATTTATATGATGAAGTGGAAGATTGACCAAGAAACGATCATGCTCGTTGATGTGGAGCCACTCTTTAATACCCTCTGCATTCACGACCAAGTTCTTGAGAGTTAACTCTGCTCCTTTGGGATACCCAGTTGTGCCGGAAGTGAAAAGAATGAGGGCGGTGTCTGATAAATCAGGTCGCCATTCAATCTCTTTTCCTGATCGCGTCTTGGATTCTCTATATTCAACAACTCTGATATCTCGAAAATCTGACTTATCGAGGCCATCTATTATGCGCGGATCAGCGATCAGGAGCTTTGACTGACTCAATTTTATCTTGTACTTATAGAGATCACCTGTGTCACGCTTCACATCTAGTGGCACCGTCACAATACCCATACTCCAGGCAGCCCAACTCAGTATGAGAAGTTCAATGGAGTTTCCAAATGCTAGGGCAACCACATCTCCAGCTACTAAATCTAAACTTTGGAAATATTGGGCCGTGGTTTCAATTTTTTCGGCAAGTGTTTTATAACTTACTGTATCACTATCCACCCCATCCTCTGTAGAGGAAATTAGGGCAGCTTTTTCGGGTTCTTTTTTAGCCATCTCAGAAATATGGCTGTGAAGATTTTTCATACTTGACTTAATATTCAGCGAGGGCCGATTTCGCGTGCTGGGTTCCCTGCAACGACCGTGTAAGCAGATACTGGCTTTGTGACTACCGCCCCGGCTCCAATAATCGCTCCATCACCGATCTCTCCAACATTGGGGAGGATGATGGCCCCGTGTCCGATCCAGACATCTTTGCCTATCCTTAAATTCTTGGGAAGGGGAGGCGTGTCAGTATTTTCTCTGGTGCCGCTCATAACGTGTTCGTGGGTAAATATTGTTGCTCTATGAGAAATCCAGACTCTATCTCCGATCTGGCACCCACCAGAATAATCTAATACAACTTGCGCTCCTACTCTTACGAAGTTTCCTACGACAAGGTCACCCCTAAGTCCATGTTCAGTATAAAAGATACTTTGCGCCCCAATATTGAAGGGCTTGCCTATATTAAACATCAATCGATATACAAGAAAACGAAGTGATTTTAGGCCAGGTAGCTCAAACAAAATACTGCCGGTTATTGCCTGGACAGTCCGCCTTAGAAGCTCTCGAGTATGCATGATAGGAATATTATAGTATTATTCGATCATAATAAAGGCTATGACAAAAGGCGACTATGTGTTCATGGGAAGGCTTTTAGAAAAACTTCGTCAGACTTCTCTTGGGAAAAAATTTCTGCATAAAAAATTTGCCCACTATACATGGATATCGATTTTTATTTCTCTTCTAAATATTTTTTTGCTTTGGGTTTTTATAGATATTTGGGATATACCGACTATCATCTCAAGTTCTACTGTGGTGTTATCGACATTTATTATTCGCTACTTACTCTTCTACCGTTTCGAAACAATATAAATTCTAGGTCTGATGCTAAAAAATTTGAGTAGAGAAAGGGCCGGGGAAATATTTATAGTTTCTCAAGCACTTCTGGCCTCTCTTTTTCCAGTTATCACTAAGTTGACCTTAACCAGTATGGGGCCTCTACCGGCTCTCGCCTGGTCTATGTTTTTTGTCCTCCTTTTCTTTCTGGCTTTTAGTTTTATCAAGAATTCATGGGTTAAACTATTAGACACAGAGGCCCTTACTTCTCTAATAGGGGCGGCTGCAATTTTCGGAATAGCTTTTCCATTGTTACAATTTATTGGCATCAAATATACCAGCGCTGGTAATGCTGGTATTATTTTGACTTTGGAAGTATTTTTTACTTTCTTATTTTTTAATGTTTGGCGCAAAGATTATATAAAAACTCAATATATTTGGGGATGCGTTCTGATGTTTATCAGTGCTGTCGTGGTACTTCTGCCAAATTTTTCTGAATTTCATAAAGGCGATTTTATAATTTTGTCAGCTCTGTTGCTCACGCCCTTTGGTAATCTTTTGCAAAAGAGGGTGAGAGAGAAGGTTGGTAGTGAAGGAATATTGCTTTTCCGAGTTATGTTAGCAGTACCAATTCTTTTTCTAATTACTTTATTATCAGGAGAACAGTTCGTACCTTCTGGG
>JBAQWR010000066.1:0-6062 GCA_049299015.1 Minisyncoccia bacterium
GTCCAACCAGTTTCTTCGTCCCGATCCGTAGGGATGTAATACGTCCTGTGGATTTTCTGGATCATCTGTCCACGGGTAAGGAGTTTGCAATGCCAGTGAGACAGTGCAGCCTCCTCCATCTTCTGAAGGGAGTAGTGACGAAGGTCACCTGCTTCCCAGATGGGATGTTGATTACCTTCAGACCAACCCCAGGCGGACTTCTTAGTCCGCGAGGACATGAGAACCCGCATGGGTGGATCGAGGCTCACATCTGGGTCAATGTCAGAAACAAAGAGATCCTCTCGGCGGGTCTCCTTAGTTAGCATCAACCGCCATCGAACACGGGAAAACCGTCAGTCGATCGACGGTTTTTTCGTATTTAAGTCTTAGAACAGTTCTAACATCGTCCACTAGCCCGCGCACTGATTTTCTGCATGATGCTATAATAGCTCCTTATGAAATTACTTTGGCAGGAGCTAAAAAGGCACAAGAAAATTCTGTTTGGCGCTTTAGTGCTCGCTACTATAAACCAAGTTTTCTCACTTCTCGACCCACAGATATTCCGTTTGATTGTGGACAACTACGTTACCAAGGGGAGTGGCTTGTCCAAGTCGCAATTTATCAGTGGAGTCAGTCTCTTACTCTTGGCATCTGTCGGGGCCGCCTTCGCCTCAAGGGTGGCGAAAGCGTTTCAAGACTACTACGTCAACGTCATCATTCAGCGCTCCGGCACCAACCTCTATGCCCAGAGCGTCAGTCATTCCTTCTCTCTACCTTATGCGGTTTTTGAAGATCAGCGTTCCGGTGAATTGTTGAATAAATTACAGAAAGCCCGAACCGATTCGCAAACGCTTATTTTAAATTCAGTCAACATCCTTTTCCTCTCCATTGTGAGTGTGGTCTTCGTCCTTGTTTATGCCACCTTTGTCCACTGGCTTGTTGGCTTGGTATTTTTCCTAATCTTTCCTGTTCTTGGAGTGGCTATCTGGATATTGAGCAAAAAAATCAAAGAGGCGCAGATGACAATAGTGAAAGAAACAGCATCTCTCTCTGGCTCGACTACTGAAACTCTTCGCAATGTGGAGTTGGTTAAGAGTCTTGGTCTCGAGGAGCAGGAAGTGAAGCGCTTAAATACGGTCAACGAAATGATTCTCGCTCTTGAACTCAAGAAGGTGAAGATGGTCCGCAAACTTGATTTCATACAAGGTACCCTAACTAATGCTCTGCGCTCGGGGATATTACTTATGATGCTCTGGCTTATCTTTGTGGGCACGATTACTATCGGGGAGTTCTTCACTCTCTGGATCTATTCTTTCTTCGTGTTTGGGCCGCTCTCAATGCTGGGGATGCTCGCCACCAATTATCAAGAGGCCAAGGCCAGCCTAAATCAGGTTGAGAAAGTACTTGAACTCAAGCCCGCTCCCGTGCCTGTAAATGCGAAAGAACTAGGGGAAATCCAAAAAATAGAATACAAAAACGTTTCCCTTCAGTATGGTCAAAAGGAAGAAGAACAAAGACTAGCCGTTTCAAATATCAATCTCAATATAAAGGCCGGAGAGACTGTGGCGTTTGTCGGGCCATCTGGGTCAGGCAAGAGCAGTATGATCAAACTCTTGGCGGGGCTCTATGATCCTACTTCTGGTCAGGTATTGGTCAATGGCATTGATCTCCGCGAAATTAATATTGGTGATCTGCGCCGTCGCATAGGCCTAGTCGCCCAAGAGACGCAACTTTTCGCGGGCACTATAAAAGAAAACTTACTTTTCGTCAGGCCGGATGCGAGCGAGATCGATATGATCAATGTTTTAGATATTGCTCAAGCTAAAACGATTTTAGAGAGAAGTTCAGTGGGAGGGACAGGTCTCGAGGCCAGAATAGGCGAGGGCGGTTTGAAGCTCTCTGGCGGCGAGAGGCAGAGGCTAGCTATTGCCAGAGCTCTCCTGCGCAAGCCTGACCTTATTGTTTTCGACGAAGCCACTTCCAGTCTTGATTCTATTACCGAGAAAGCTATAACCGATACTATAAAAAATATTGAGAAAGCCCATCAGAAACTTATTACAGTTCTAGTAGCTCACAGACTTTCTACCATAATGCATGCGGATAAAATTTATGTTTTTGAGAAAGGGAAAATAGTAGAGACGGGGGATCATGATGCTTTGGTAAAACAGGGTGGACTCTACGCCGCGCTGTGGCGCGAACAGATTGCGGAAGAGAAGTAGTTTTTATTGCGGAGCCACCTCGCAGGATCGAACTGCGGACCCCGTCTTTACGAAAGACGTGCTCTACCAACTGAGCTAAGGTGGCGTGGAGCCAAGACCGGGGATCGAACCCGGGACCTCATCCTTACCATGGATGTGCTCTACCAACTGAGCTATCTTGGCGAAATAATGGCTTTAATCTTATAGTATAATCCGCATATGTCCAAACCAGAAGAGATAAAGAAAAAGATTGAAGAGATAGAAGCTCTCATGAGTTCGGCGGATTTTTGGGCGGATAAGGATAAGGCTCAAGCCACTATTCGTGAACACGAAGCACTTAAGGATGAGCTAGCCGGGACAGGTAAATATGATAAGGGTGGGGCGGTCATGACTATCTTTTCTGGTGCTGGTGGGGATGATGCCGAGGATTTCTCCAGAATTCTTCTAGAAATGTATTTGAAACTTTTTGATAAAAAGAAATGGGGCTACTCGATAATCCATAAAAATGAGAATGATCATGGGGGGTACAGAAATATTACTCTCGATATAGAAGGAAAAGGAATTTATGGGACCTTGAAAAACGAGTCCGGTGTGCATCGCTTAGTGCGCATCTCACCGTTTAATGCAAAAGCTTTGAGGCATACATCGTTCTCAATGGTGGAGGTTATTCCCAAGTTTGAGAAAGTGGGTGAGGTTAAGATCCCGCCAGAGGATTTGAAAGTCGAGTTTTCTAAGTCTTCTGGCCCCGGGGGCCAGAACGTCAATAAACGTGAGAGCGCGGTTCGTCTTGTTCATATTCCAACCAATCTTGCAGTTCATGTGGAGTCAGAGCGTTCACAGGCACAAAATAAGGAAAAAGCCCAGAGTATGTTGGAAGCCAAGCTCTACAGACTGCTCGAAGACGAGCGCAAGGCCAAAGAGAAGGGGATGTATATTTCCAAAACTACCCAAATAGAATGGGGCAACCAAATCCGCTCTTATGTCCTACACCCATACAAAATGGTCAAAGATCATCGTACAGATGTAGAGGTGCGAGATGTTGAGAAAGTTCTCGATGGAGATCTTGAGGAGTTTCTTGAAGCGGAGCGAGAGCTTTAGCTCGAGCGAAGTCCCGTAGTGAGCTCTGCTCTACTACTGGGACGGAGAAAGACTTGTAAAATAGCGATATATCGCTATGTTTAAAAACTTGCAATTTATTTTGTATGTGGTATAATAAGAACAGAGGTAAATTGGTGTACCTAGATTCACCAATCGTCTGAAGAGACGCAAAACACGGGAGATAGAGAAATGACTAGCAGAGAAGTCGTCTTGACGCTCATAGCAATTGTCATTGGATATGCTGTTGGTAAGATCCACGGCTACAAGCTGATGGTCGATCGTGACCGCCAGTTGATGCTTCGCCAGGGAGAGGCCCATCGTGATGATGAGGCACGGGCAGAGCGCCGCCGTCGTGATACCCTAGTAAATATCAGCAGAAGATTCACCAACGCTATCAACGATGCGTTCCCCGAGTTCTCCGTTGAATCAGTGGAACAGTCGCCTGCCTTGGTGCTATCTGTCAAAGAGTCAAAAGCCACAACGGCTCGATGTCTTATGCTAGTGATTATCTACCCAGGTCCTGCCGTGTCTGCTGTGTCTGGAATTATGGTCCGGCGTGGATATGGGGCCGAGTGGTATGAATTGGACAATGACTCGATTAAGAAAGCGGTTGGCGACGTCTTGAGATGGCTTGCCAACAAACTTTGACATCCCCTGTTCTCTAACCCAGCCGGCACTCATCGCGAGTGCCGGCTGATTCGTTTTTATATCGATTGACCGTGGTGTATTTTTTTGTTACTCTATCTTCCATGCTTAAAATCAGATTACAAAGAGTGGGGCGAGTGCACGAGCCGAGTTTCAGGCTCGTTTTGACCGACTTACAAAACAGCACCAAGAGCGGTCGTTTCAAAGAGATACTCGGTTCGTATGATCCGCGTAAATCTACTGACGCTCTCGAGACTGAACGTATCAAATATTGGCTTTCCCAAGGTGCTGACCCAACTGCGACTGTACACAATCTCCTGGTCAGACATCGCATCATCACCGCTAAGAAGATCAATGTTTCATCTAAGTCCAAGAAGGCTCCCGTAGTAAAAGAAGAAGCGAAAGAAGCAGTTGCTGAGGAGGTGGTAAAAGAAGAGACTGTTGAAGAGGCACCAAAAGAAGCCGCTCCCCAAGAAGAAGCAGTGGCCGAAGAAGTCCCAGCTCCAACCGAAAATGCTATAATAGAACCTGTGGTTGAGGAGAAAGTTGAAGAAGAAAAGACCGTCTGATTATTCCTTAACGAATAAATCCTATGATAGATGACGTACAGTTTCTTGAATATGTTGTGAAGGCATTGGTGGGCAACCCAGATGATATCAAGATCAAAAGGACTGTAGATGAAATGGGCGTGCTGATGAGTCTCGACGTCCACCCAGATGACATGGGCAAGGTTATCGGTCGTGCTGGTAATACTGCCAAGGCTATTAGAATACTTCTGCGTGTGGTAGGTATGAAAAATAATTCCCGTATCAATCTCAAGATTAATGAACCTTCCGGAGGTCCAGCAGGTAGTGCACCATCTTGGCAAGATAAACGAGAACCAACAACCCCAAACACTTCCAAGACTCTCGATCAGGCGATGGAGGATTTGGACCTAGAATAGCGTGCATTTTCACATAGTTACTCTTTTCCCCAAAGCGTTTAGCTCATATCTCGGTGAGTCTATTTTGAAACGGGCTATAGAAGATAAGAAGATAAAAGTTTCTTTCTACAACCCCCGTGATTTTACGAAAGATAAGTTTAAAAGAATCGATCGACCACCGTACGCTGGTGGGCCGGGGATGGTGATACAAGCAGAACCAGTAATCAAAGCTGTTGAAGCAGCTTTGAAACGAACAACCAACAACCGACAACGAACGACAAAATCAAATACAAGGATTATTTTTTTATCTCCATCCGGAAAACAATTTACAAATGAATATGCGCAAAAGACTGCCAAGAAATATAAAAATGTAATTATAATCTGTGGTCGATACGAGGGCATTGATGCGAGGGTGAAAAAGGTCTTTTCCGCCAAAACAGGCGGATCCGCCAATCCGGGTGGCGGAAAGATGGACGAGATTTCTGTTGGGCCATTTGTCCTGACTGGTGGGGAATTACCAGCCATGATGATTATCGATGTCATGTCTCGGCAAATACCGGGGGTACTTGGTAACTTCGACTCGCTCGAAGAGCGCAGGGTGTCAACCTCCGAGGTCTACACGCGGCCAGAAGTTTTTGTACATAAGGGCAAAAAATATCGCGTGCCCAAGATTCTTCTCTCTGGCCACCAAGCCAAGATCGAGGAGTGGAAGAAAAGAAGGGCATAAATACTTGCAGATCTTTTAATATGTGGTATGGTGGTAATAGGGAAATAGGAGGAGGTCTAGATGCCTGCAGTGTTTGTCAGTGGCGGCGTCGGAGTTCTTTGCTTCTTGGGGGTGTTCTTCCTCGGTAGGGTCACATCATCGATCTCGTTCGTTACCCTCGCGGGGTACGTGGGCATTGCCCTGGTGGTATGTACGATCATCTGCCTCGTGCTCATCTTCACTCACATCTGGCGTGAGTACAAGTGCGAGCGCGAAGTCGCCATTGCACCACAGCCGACATGTGGCAACGGTGAATATGAGGAGATTTTAGATGGGATGCCTCTTCTCAAGCAACACGACCAACCGATGGTCACGATGCCGCCGATCATATCCCATCGAATTCATTGAAAGAAGAAGGCCCGGCCCGCGCTAACGCGCGGGCTATTTCTTGTCAAAAATAGAGGAATGAAAGAAGGGTAGGAGATAGAGAATGGCCAGCACGAACGTGCTGGCC
>JBAQWR010000067.1:0-1975 GCA_049299015.1 Minisyncoccia bacterium
TTTTTCTGGGAAGGAATTTTGTTTGGATTTTTAATAGACGTAATCTATGGTCGTGGAATAGAACTTATTCCATCACTTATTTCTCCATTTGCACTTCTTGCTCTAGTTATCCTCATTGTCATCATGCCTATAAAAGAAAATTTAAGATCTAATGCTTAATAAACTTATACGCAAAATCAAGAAGCCCTTCAGGAGGAAGTATCAAGATATTAATCCTGAAGATATTTTCCTCGACTCGACTAACTTGCCTGGTTTCGAAGAACATCGTTTCGAAGGCAGGATAGAGAAGCCGATGGGCGAGCAGACTTTTCTTGTTATCAAGATTGTCTTGGCACTTATCGTCATCGCTTTAGTCTCAAAGCTCTGGGTTCTAGGTATTAAACAAGGTTCTGTCTATACGCAAATCTCGAGAAACAACAGTCTCGAGCAGACTCTCATATTTGCCAATAGAGGAGTGATTTATGACAGAGGTATGCGTGAGCTTGCCACCAATGCTATCAAAGAAGGGGAAAGTGATTTTGCCAGCAGGGTCTACTCTCCCTTCGAGGGCCTATCGCACGTGGTGGGTTATCTCAAATATCCTCTCTCCGATCGTTCCGGTGTCTATTATGAAGAAAACTACCGCGGCCGAGATGGTGTGGAGCGTGTCTATGACGATCTTCTCCAAGGAGAGAACGGTCTCAAGTTAAGAGAGATGAATGTCTATGGAGAATTGATCTCCGAGTCGGTAGTAGAGAAGCCTGTTGATGGTAACCCTCTCGTACTCTCCATTGATGCGCGTGTGACGGAAGTTCTCTACAAGGCCATAGCCTCTCTAGCCAAGGACAAAGGATTCGTCGGTGGGGCAGCGGTGATCATGGACGTGGAGAATGGCGAGATCCTAGCCCTCACTAGTTATCCAGAATACGACCAGAACAGACTGACCTCGGGCTACAATCAAACCGATTTCAATTTACTGATCAATAGTCCTTCTAAACCATTCCTCAATCGAGCCATCGGTGGACTCTATGCCCCAGGTTCTATATTGAAGCCCATTGTTGCCATCGCCGCATTGAATGAGAATCTGATTTCTCCCGATAAACAAATTTTAAGTACCGGCTCGATTACTGTGCCGAATCCGTATGATCCTACCAAGCCCACTATTTTCAAAGACTGGAAGGCGCATGGCTGGACAGATATGAGAGAGGCGATCGCTGTTTCTTCTGATACCTACTTTTATTCTATCGGTGGGGGGTTCGGAGACCAGAGGGGGTTGGGCATAGATTTGCTCGATAAATATTTTAGAGATTTCGGTCTGACAGAGAAAACAGGAGTCGAGCTTCTCGGCGAAGTGCTAGGAGTGATCCCGACTCCTGAGTGGAAGGCAGAAAAATTCGACGGAGATATCTGGCGCTTGGGTGATACCTATATCACCTCTATCGGTCAGTATGGTACGCAAGTCACTCCTCTCAATGCGGCAAGATTTATTGCCGCTATCGCCAATGGTGGCAAATTGCTAACCCCCTCACTTCTCTCCGGAGGTAATCTGGAACCCGTAGAGCGCATTATTGAATTTAATGTAGAGGATTGGAAAGTAGTGCAAGAGGGGATGAGAGAGTCTGTAACACACGGCACTTCGGTCGGTCTCAATGTGCCCTATGTCCAAGCGGCTGCCAAGACTGGTACAGCCGAGATTGGTTCTGGTAAGTCCTACGTCCACTCGTGGTCTGCGGGGTTCTTCCCATTTGATAACCCTCGATACGCCTGGGCGGTAGTGATGGAGAAGGGCCCGAGCACCAACACTTTAGGCGCCACATCAGTAATGCGCCAACTTTTCGACTGGATGTCGGTCAATGCCCCGGAATATTTCGAATAGCCTGTCCCGCCATGGCGGGGTTGTGTTTTGGGGGGTATTGGGATATGATGTTGGCCAATATTTAGTACTTAATACAATGCAGGCCGAACAAGAATATCTGACAAAAGAGAAGTTCAAAGA
>JBAQWR010000068.1:0-7737 GCA_049299015.1 Minisyncoccia bacterium
CGGCGATCCTTTCGAATATGTTTTTAAACGTCTCCGTATACGCATTTTTATTCCACTTCTCAAATATGGATTCAGACATGCAGTTGTTATACAATCGATCTCTAATTTCCTTGCCGAATGGTCAAGAGAGATGGGTCATAAAGGGGAGGTAGAGGTGGTACCGAATGGGGTGGATGTAAAAAGATTTCAACCAACGACCGACGACAAACAACCAACGACAAACACTGTACTGATTACTACTTCGCGATTGGTGGAGAAGAATGCGGTGGGAGATATCATCGACGCTCTTAAATTTTTACCAGAAAGTGTCTCATTAAAAATTCTTGGGGTGGGTCAACTTGAGTCAGAACTGAAACTCTTGGCCAAAAATCTTCCGGTAGAATTTGTCGGCTTTGTGCCTCAAGAAAAACTCCCAGAATATTTACACAATGCAGACATTTTTATTAGGCCGTCGCTTTCTGAAGGGCAAGGCATCTCCTTTATCGAAGCTATGGCGGCAGGATTACCGGTTATCGCCACTCCAGTGGGTGGTATTGTAGATTTCTTGAAAAATGGAGAGACCGGACTCTTCTGCGAGGTGAATAATCCAGAAAGTATTGCGATCCAGGTTAAAAGACTGATGGACGATAATATACTGAGAGAAAATATTGTAAGAAATGCCAGAAAAATGGTCGAAGAGAAGTATGACTGGGACCTGATTGCGAAGGAGATGAAAACGCGAGTTTTTGATAAGGTATAGGGATGCGGATACTTATAACCACGCCACCCTCACTTTATGCCTCTAATTTGAGCAGGGAATTTGTCTCGCTAGGTCACGAAGTTAGACAGATATCATATGGACGAGCTGAGCAATTGTTACCCGCTTGGGTTAGACACGCCTACTTTCTATTAAAAATTTTCCCAAGCGTTCTTTGGTCAAAAACAATAATAACTTTAGATACTTACTCTGTAGGGGTGCCTTCAGTCTTGGCGGCAACCATGTTTGGGAAAAAAATTATTGTCCGAATTGGGGGAGACTTTCTGTGGGAATCTTATGTAGAGAGGACGGGGAACAAAATTACGTTAAGAGAATTTAATTCTAATCCCCCTCAACTAAATCTCAAAGAAAAACTAATATTCTTTTTTACAAAAGTTTTAGTCTACTTGTCGGACAAGTTAGTCTTCAACACAGAGTGGCAAAGAGATATCTGGCAGACAAGATACGGTATATTGGAGTCTAAATCTTGTGTGGTCAGAAACCATGTTCCGGCTAAAAATAAATCTTTGTCACAAAACGAAACATTTCTCTGGGCCGGACGGAAAATCAAATTGAAGAACATAGAGTCGCTTGAAGAATTATCGAAAGAATTTGAGATAGAAATGGTTTCTGGATTGTCGCATGGTAAATTGCAGGAAAAAATAAAGAATTGCTACGCGGTTATCCTGCCATCATTTTCAGAAGTTTGTCCTAACTTCATCCTTGAAGCCGCATCTTTCGGCAAACCATTTATCATGACGGCAGAGACTGGGCTTAAAGAGATATATAATAAGGGGGGTATTTTTGTCGATCCGTTCGATAAAAAAGCCCTAAAACAAGCCATTTTAGAGATGTTAGACGATCAGAAATACCAAGAGTACAAAAACGAAATTGACTCTCAAAAATTTGAACGCTCTTGGCAGACAGTAGCTCAAGAATTCATATCACTATGTCTATAAAAGTTCTAAGCATCGGTTCTGATAGAAAACTCTTCGAAGAGGGAAGCGCTGTTTCGGAGCGTATCAAAGAATATGGCAATCTAGCAGAGGAGCTTCATATTGTTGTCTTTGCGCTCAAATCTTTAGGTCTTAAAGAAAAGCAACTGGCTCCTAATGTTTGGATTTACCCAACCAACTCCTCTTCACGATGGAGTTATGTGCGCGACGCTAGTGAGTTGGGGAAACGGTTGGTGGTTGAAAAGAAGTTTGTCCGAGGCCTCTCGGTTATCACCACTCAAGATCCATTTGAGTCTGGCCTTGCCGGCCTGAGGGTCAAGAATAAGTGGCGTCTACCGCTCGAAGTCCAGCTTCATACTGATCCCAACTCACCCTACTTCACTGGATTCTTGAATAGAATAAGAAAAATAATTGCCAAGAGGGTGTTGGCAAATGCGGATAGTGTGCGGGATGTTAAGACTCTACCTATTTATGTAGATAAGGAGAAGATTGAGAATGGTCAGATTACTTTCGATCTCCACACACGTTATCCTTGGCGCTTTATCCTGCTTACTGTCTCAAGACTCGCACCAGAGAAAAATATCGGTCTGGCCCTAAGGGCACTTGCTTTAGTGAGGGCACGTTTCCCAGACACCGGCTTAGTCATCGTCGGCTCTGGACCAGAAGAGGGGAAACTTAAGGCTCTGGCAAGAGAGTTAAAACTCGAAGGCGGAGTGGAGTTTGCCGGCTGGCAGGACAATCTAGCTTCTTTCTACAAAACTGCCAATGCTTTCATGCAGACATCTTTTTTCGAAGGTTATGGTTTGGCGCTTGTAGAAGCCGGACTTTCAGGTCTTCCTGTTATTACCACACCTGTAGGCATTGCGACAGAACTTGAGAATGAAAAAGACGCTTATATATACCCTGCTAACCGCCCAGACCTCTTCGCCAATGGGGTTATAGATTTGATTGAAAATAACCAGAAACGTGAAGGCTTGCGTACGAATATGAAGAGTACGCTTGATAAAAAATTGATTTCCAAGGTCGATTATATGGCTCAAATAAAGGCTAATTGGGAGAAAACTTCTCAACGAATCAAGTTATGAATCTTCTAATCATCACGCAGAAAGTGGATAAGAAGGATCCGATATTGGGTTTTTTCCACCGTTGGATAGAAGAATTCGCAGAAAATTACGAAAAAATAACCGTAATATGTTTAGAGAAAGGTGAGTATAATCTTCCAGAAAATGTAAAAGTTTTATCGCTTGGTAAAGAAGAAGGAAGATCGAAAGCAGAATATTTATCAAGATTCTACCGATACATTTGGAACGAGAAAGACAATTACGACGCGGTGTTTGTGCACATGAATCAGGAATACGTTCTTCTCGCTGGCGATCTATGGCGTCTTTTAGGCAAGAAAGTATTTTTGTGGAGAAACCACGCGAAAGGGAGCCTACTCACGTACATAGCGGTCTGGCTTTCCCATAAAGTTTTCTATACCTCTCCACATTCTTTCACAGCGAGATTCAAGAAATCAGTAATCATGCCAGTTGGTGTAGATACAGAATTTTTCAAACCTGATCCAAGCGTTTCTCGCGAGAAGAATTCAGTATTGTTCGTGGGGCGAATTTCTCCGGTGAAAAAGGTTCTAGAGTTTATTGATTGGGTCAAGAGTGGGGATCTTAATGCAACGATTGCCGGACCTATACTTTCCGAAGATAAAGAATATGGAGAATTAGTCTTGAAATCTCTTTCGCCTAAAATTAAATACATCGGACCAGTTACACAAGAAGAGGCAAGACACTTATACCGATCGCACGAAACTTACGCCAACTTCACCCCCGCGGGCAGTATGGATAAAACAATCATTGAAGCCGTCGCTTGTGGATGTAAACTTGAAGTTAGAAATCCGGATCTAAAAGATTTCAAAGTCGAGGATCACAGTCTCAAAATACTCATGAGTAGGTTAAGGGAAGAATTATGAAGTCTTTTAAAAATAAACGAATAGCTGTAATCGGGGATATAATGCTCGATCGATTTCTCGAAGGTGATGTCACTAGGAAATCTCCAGAGGCTAATGCACCAGTCATACTCTGGCAGGGGGAACGAAATGTATTGGGTGGTGCGGCTAATGTGGCAGCAAATATTAAATCGATGGGTGGTATTCCTGAAATTTATTCAGTCACAGGAAACGATAGTACTGCAAGGACAATTCGTAAACTTCTAAGGGCGGCCAAAATTGTTCATAGACTTATCATCGACAAGGGGAGGACAACAACCTTGAAAACTAGAATCTTTGCCAGTGGTAAGTATCTCTTGAGGTTAGATCAAGAGAAAAAAGATTCCATTCCTGAAATGATTGCTAATAAACTACTGAAGGACATTTCAAGAAAGTTCCGTGCTTTCGATGCCGTTGTTTTCTCTGACTACGATAAGGGGGTATTGACACACAGGATGACAAAAAACCTAATTTCTTTATCCAAAAAGTATCATATCCCTATTATCGCTGACGTAAAACCAAAAAATGCTTCTAAGTTTTTCGGTGTAACGATAGTGAAGCCAAATGCTAACGAGGCGGCAAAAATAAGTGGTGTTACAGATTTACCACGAGCGGCAAGGAAGATCTCTGATAAACTCTCAGCTAACGTGGTCATTACAAATGGAGCGAAAGGTATGCTAATTTGCGAAAGAGGTCGAGACAAAATCCTATTTATCAAAGGCCATAAGGTTAAGGTCAAGGATATTGTGGGTGCGGGGGATGTGGTTTCTGCTGTTTTATCCCTTAGTCTTGCCACAAAGGAGACTCTTTATGATGCAGCCTTGTTGGCCAACAAGGCTGCGGCGCTTTCTGTAGAGAAGCATGGTACGACCACTGTTTCCATTAATGATATTATTAAGCACTGAACCATGTCCATCCTTGGCAAGAAATTTAAAGTCAGTTACCCGTATCCTCTGGGATATCCTATAAAAGTTGTAGTGACTAATCTTAATATTCGGGCTCTGTTAGGATGGTTATTCCAGAAGTATGGTGCCACTCCAGAATCGGCAGAAATACTGACGTCCGAGAGGATAGTTGAACTCCCACTTCTGCATCAGTGGTTTGGTAGCACAGTGGCTACTAGGTCCAAAAGTGAAATTCTGGAGATTGGCCACGTAGCCTCAAGTGTTTCATTAGAACTGGCAAGTCTGGGGCATTCGGTCACTGGAATTGATTTAAGATCCTACCCCTTCATACACCACAATCTGATGAGTCTCGTTGGTGATTTTCTTTTGTATGATTTTAAAGGTCAATTCGATTTTATCTACTCACTTTCTACTATTGAACACTTCGGTTTTAGTAATAGATACGATGGTAAAGAGGATGTAGACAATCACTTAGATGAAGATGCTTTTTATAAAATATCCAAACTATTGAAGCCCTCAGGCAAAGCCGTTATCAGTGTGCCCTATCAGCGAAAATTAGAACAAAGTGCCTGGTTCCGAATCTATACCCGCGATGAATTGAATAATAAACTTGGTAAACATTTTAATATTCTCGAGCAAAGATTTTGTAGTAGGGAGAACAATCAATGGAGCCCTGTATTAGACCAGGCGGCCGATCCTATTTCTGCAAGGGATGGGGTGGCCATATTTTTGCTATCTCATAAGAACTAATGAATAAAAGAATCACAGCGTTACTGGTCATTGCCGTATCAGTAATGAAAGCTTTCTACAAAGGTAGAGCCAATCAGGCCCCCAAATTTCCACCACAGCGCATAGTAGCTCTAGTTCTCACGAGTAACGTCGGAGATATGATTTTTGCTACCACGGTTTTTCGCGCTATTAAGGAGAAATATCCGTCATGCGAGCTTACTGTAGTGGGTACTAAAAAGAATTCTATTACTCTTTCGGGAAATAGTGATGTGGATAGATACATTGTCAATCTGGGCAATGTATGGGAGCTTATCAAACTTCTCAAATCGACTAAGGCAGATTATGGATTTAGTCTGGCGACAGGTTCCTTAGATATTGCCAGTATGTTTCTTGCAGGTATTAAATCTATAGCTTGTTTTGATGTCCAAAATGCCCAAAGAGCACACACTCGTTCCTACAATCTTTTAAGGAAGCTCTGTATCCAAGTGCCGTTTTTTATAGGTCGATATGTTTCGCAGGAATATCTTCGAATTCTGGAGCCAATTAATATCTTCTCTACTAATACAGACAAATTTTTATTTTATAAGAATGAAACAGCAAAAAAGATACAGGATGAATTTCTGGATGGAGGGATTGATCTCAAAAGAGAAAGAATCGTGGCCATATCTCCTGGTGCTGGCACTAAATCTAAATTATGGCCAGCAGGACGCTTTGCAGAAGTGGCAGATTTTCTAGCAGAACAAGGTTTCAGAATTGCTGTTATTGGGGGGCCTGGTGATAAAGAAGAAGTAGAACTTTTCAAATCTAAACTAAAAACTGGGAATCTATTAGATGCCTCTAATCTTTCTCTAGAAGAGTTATTTTATTTTGTATCGAAGTGTAAATTATTAATAGCAAACGATAGTGGGCCGATATATATGGCTGAAGCTTTCAGAGTTGCAACTCTAGTAGTTGTTGGACCAACAGACGAATTTGAACATCCCCCGCATGGTCCAAGAAATGCTGTGGTGACCCCGAACAGAGCCGAAGAAGTTCCAGAGATGAGAGGGCATATTGTGGGTTATAGCGAAGAAAAAGCTCGTGAACAAATTGAAAGAGTAACAGTTGATGAGGTAGTAGAAGTACTCAAAGGATTAATTAAATTAATATAAGAGAAGGCGGGCCTATGGCCCGCCTCGGTGTCAGGCGCTTCGCCTGAAGTTGCGCTGGAAGAGGTGGAGATTGTGATTCCTCCACCAGAAGAACTTCTCCTGAAGCTTGGTGTGGTTCGGGACAGTGGTTGGTACCACCTCGTCCACAAACCGGAAGTTCTGCTCGGTTCCAGGCCTGAAGGTAATCGGTCCGACCAACCGACAGACACAGTTGATTGAGAGTGGAAATCCAACTGGGTGTTCACCGGGCCCCCACTTGAGGACACCGGCGATCTCGTCGCGATACTCAAAGTCCGCGATCACTCCGTCCTTCGCAAGGTGATTTCGGCACCAATCCTCGATAGTGCCCTGGCACTTCATGTACCCACCGGGGATGTACCAATCGTGGATCTGGCCGAGTTCTTCCGACCATTCCTTGAAGTGTCGCTTCTGTAGCAGAAGTTCGCCACGGTCGTTTACCAGGCAGACTTCTGTAGCTGGCCAAGGGACGATCTTCTGTACCAGGTCAAATGACTCCTGGTCCGGGATATAGCCCCCGTTGGCAATGATCTCCAGCAGGGCCTTCTTGAGTGCTGCAAGCTTCGTAGCGTCCATTACCACCTCCGTTTAGTAGGGTGAACTGTCCTATTGCCATTATAACATATCTCGATATAAAAATCAAGGACACTTTAATAATTCAATTCATAAACATAAGGTGATATATTAGAATCTATTACTCTATGAAAACAGCCCTTATTACTGGTATTACCGGACAGGACGGAGCATATTTGGCAAAGTTTTTGATAAGTAAAGGATATAAAGTCTACGGTGGCTATCGCCGGACTAGTACCAGAAATTTCTGGCGACTTCATTATCTGAAAGTAAAGAAAGATATCAAACTCATACCTCTTGATCTGTTAGATCAGACTTCCATCCTCTCCGCTATTAAGGAAAGTAATCCTGATGAGATATATAATCTTGCCGCCCAAAGTTTCGTCGGAGCTTCTTTCGACGAGGCGATAGCTACTGGCGAGATCTGCGGACTAGGGGTAACCAGAATTTTGGATTCTATCAGAATATTAAACCCTCGCATAAAATTCTATCAAGCCTCGACTTCGGAGATGTTTGGTAACGCTCCCCAACCGCAAAATGAAGATACCCCCTTCGAGCCAGCCAGTCCCTATGCTGCTGCCAAACTCTATGCTCACTGGGTAACGAAGAATTATAGAGAGGGATATAATTTGTTCGCTTGTTCTGGAATCTTGTTTAACCACGAATCTCCGATACGGGGTATAGAATCTGT
>JBAQWR010000069.1:0-6651 GCA_049299015.1 Minisyncoccia bacterium
GGTCGTAATAACCAACGCCCCGTTACCCCCGCTCATAGTGACATCTCCAGTAAGAGTAGACGTTGAGTCGACTGTCAAAGTCCCCCCCGTTGCAATGTTGGTGCTAATTGTTGTCACAGCATTGGCTATGATGGTCGTAAACAAAACTCCGAAAACTACCGCCAGAACAACGGATACTATTTTCGTCATTCTCTCATTATTAACTAAATTCATATTTACTTAATTTACCCACTTTCGAAAGTGGTTTTTAATTGCTAATTAACTTCCTAACACGGTAATTATCGCACAGTACTCATAATTCTTTTTTCTCGAAACAAAATAATTGTGGATAACATGTCAATAACAGCCCAAACAAAAAACCGCCCGAAGGCGGTTTTTTGTTTCTACGACTAGGGCGTAGACCTTAAGTAATCTTACGATTACGGGAAGGAAACGTCAGCTGTTCTCCAGTCGTCATCAGCAGACATGAAGGTGGTCGTCTGAGAAGCACCACCATCTGCATGCCACGTAACGCCTGTGAACTGTACTGAGTAGAGTCCGCTAGAAAGCACTGTGCTATCTGGACTTCGACCTCTGATGCTGAAGGTTACAGGAATAGTAACCTCATTACTATCAGTCAAGTTACAGCTATTTGTACCAACTGAAGTACAGTCGGAAGGAATAGTGTAAGAGGTTGAAGTAGCGGCAGAAACCGTTCCGTCATAAGCACCGTTTCTGAAGACCTTGAACGAAGCTGTTGAGCTTGCGATCACAGGTGTTCCAGATGCAACAGTACCTAGGTTCAACGTACCACCAACTGCCTTGATCTTGACATTGAATGTCGCAGTCAAGGTAGAAGTACTTCTAGTCAAGGTGTCGTTGGATTGAGGTACACCAGTAGCACTGATGGACTTCGATACCAAAGTTACCTCTGGGCCAATCTTCCTTATAGTGATAGTTCTACCAGTAGCAGAACCAGTCTCTGTAATAGACGAGCCAGCAGAGTTTTCTGAAGTTACGTTTGTAGCTACAGAAGTTACTGCGCCGATGTCAGCGTAGAACGTGTCAGCAGCAACGGCTGCAGAATCAATGTCTACCTTGAAGGTAAGCTTCCTTGTGGTATCAGCTGGAACAGTCCAGTCAATATCAGCGAAGGTTGCGCTCATAGCTGTGGCAGTTGTGCCCACAACAGCAGCGGAGCCGATAAGCGTGCTTCCATCATAGATGTAAGCAGTTGTAGCTGTAGCAACATTGTTACCACCACCACGAACTATATCGACAACCAAGTCAGTAACGGTGACGGCGTCTTCCTCACCCTTGAAGTCAAAGACAGCAAGCGTAAGTTCGTCATACTCGTTATCACTTGTACCTTGGTTAGCAATTACCTGAGTAGTATCAGGAGAATTAGATGCCAAGGATACGGTCAGGCTTGCACTATCAACAACATCAGCTGATGAAGTGAAGCTGTTTGAGAACGCAGTTGAAGGGCCGTATTGATTGATACCGGCACCGTCAACACCTCGAGCTCCGTCTACAGGAACTGTGAGTGTCCAACTATCACTGTCGTAAGTAGAATCCCAGCTGGCCTTAGGATCGATAGCGATCGTAAGTACCTTCTCAGAATCCTTAGCAACAACGAAGTTGAAACCAGCAACAGTAATGTAGTAGTCGGAACCCTCCTTAACTACAGTGTTTGCATCAAGAGCTGAAGATGCGAGGACAGTTGAACCGTCCATAACGTATATCATGTCAGCAATCTTGGTGTAGAACTGTTGGTCAGAGTTACCACTTGTAGCAGCGTCAAGCTTGAGTTTAACTCTTTCGACTTTGATGTCAGAAATGTTAGCTTTAAGTTTGATACCTAATACAGCTACTCTTGAACCACCTTCGTAAACTTTAACTCCAGAAGATGGAGTAGGAGCCTTGGAAACTGTGACGGTACCTTCTACTCCAGGAGTAGTGATGCCGACTGTGCTACCAGGAACAGTTGTTGTGCCACCTGTGGATGCAACTTGTGCATTAACCGCAGCACGAGTTATAGGACCGAAGTATCCAGCTGTAGGACTTATAGACTTATTAGTCTGATAAGCGGCAACTGCGGCTCTTGTCTGAGTACCGAAGTATCCGGTTGCACCTGCTGGGATTTGATACCCCTCCTTGATAAGCCACTGCTGAAGAGCAGTAACTTCTGCACCAGTCGAGCCAATTGTCAGGTTCATTGTGAAGACCGTACCAGTTGATACGCTTCCACCCTGAAGACTGGCGAGCTGTGCCATAAGTGCATTGATTTGAGCCTGAAGTTCAGCGATAGTTACAGCACCTGCCATTGGTACAAAAGCACCGAAGACGAGTGTTGCACTTGCTGCAATTCCAGCAATCCTTGCAATTCTTGTTTTTGTCATTTGTTAATTTATTTTCTAATGCGCGTACACTTCCCCAATATTTCTAAATAATTTGGCGGGGTTATGCCGCGGGTATTAATTTGCCGAAAACGGATAAGCCTTTCTCGGCAAGACACTCGTAGATTATATGGCAAATATCACTATGTGCCAAATAATCTGTGGATAACACCATAATATAGGATTTTCAGGTATTAAGCAAGCCTAGGCTCGCCTTAGGCGAGACTATATCGACTCCAACGTTTTTCACCTGTTTTTCTAAGAACACCACTCTGTACCATAGCCGAAAGCTCACGTTGGATTGTCTTCTCACTACAGCCGCTTATGAGGGGGGAGACGTCCTTGATCATGACTTCTTTCTTGCGCTTCAAAATACCTATAATAATACTCTGTCGACTGTTTTTCTTTACTGAAACAGCTCCGAATTCCTTCAGTACAGGCTTCTCAATAATTTTACTGTCAGTAGTATTGTCCTTTATATATTCTGTCTTTTGTGGTTGCGGAAGAGCTCTTTCTACTGTATTTATTTCACGAAGAAATCTTAAATCTAAAGGTTTTTCAGCTTCTTCTACAAGTTTAGATAGTTCACCAATTAGAATATTGTAATTAGTCTCTGAAACCAGCCCAGCGTTTTTGGCCATAGAGAAAAGTGATAATATTTCCCTAGATATACTTGATTTGTCTTTTATATCCTCTGAGATAAGACTCATGGATAAGGCTCTGAGTCTCCACTTAAGGGGCTCCTTATCATCGAAAAAGCTCGTTATCAAGTATAACGCTGAGGCAATCTTTTCGGCTTTTTTGTTAAACTCAGACATCTTAATATGTGTTGTCTTTTAACGTCTTTTACTTGTTGTCCCTTAATCCTACCACATTATGTCCTTTATTGCAAGTGCGTCCATTATGGGACTAAAAGACAAATCTTGCAAGCCCGTAACAGAGTAACTTGGGCGTGTTATTATTGTGAGATAGTTTTTACGAACAATGGCCAAGAATCAGAAAAAGAAATCCAAAGATAACGGTCCTGGAATGACAGGCCTTTTCCAACTCATATCCAGAGAGACACTAAACGCCATCACTGGAGTACTCTCGCTGGTACTTGCCATATTTCTCACCTTGTCAGCTTTCGAGAAAGCTGGCCAGGTTGGTCTGGTCACTTACAAATGGCTCTCTTACTTTTTCGGTATCGGTTACTACCTCATGCCGATAGTCTTCTTGCTGTTGGCAATCTCGTTCCTCCAAAACAGAGAGCGAGAATTTGCCTTACCACAATTTTTTGGTTCGTTTCTACTATTTATCTCGTCTCTTGGATTAGTTGATCTGATTTCTTCTCGAGGCGGACTTGTGGGTGGAATTATTTCGAAACCACTCATCTCATTCTTTGACATCTACTTGAGTGCGGTAGTGCTTCTAGCTTTGGTAGTGATATCTATACTCATCATTTTTGACACAGCAATCAAGATCGATATCGCTGCGCTGATTAGAAAACTGTTTTTCAAAGAAAAAAAGGATGTTAGCGAGCTGGCCGCGGTAGAAGATGCTCAGATAGATAAGGCCGTAGAAAAAGTAGAGAAAAGTCAGCAGATAACCAGCTCTTCGACAAGCTCAGGGCAATCAACCACAAAACCTAAACACGACGACGAAGGTTTCGCTCCTATAGTTACGCGCCGAAGTGGCAAAGCATGGACCCCTCCCCCACTTTCACTCTTAGAAGGAGATCGTGGTAAGCCTGGAGTTGGAGATATCAAGGCCAATGCCAATCTTATAAAAAGAACATTACTCAACTTCGGCATCGTAGTCGAGATGGATGAAATTTCCATCGGTCCATCTGTCACACGCTATGCTTTAAAACCCGCTGAAGGTGTCAAACTTTCAAAAATCCTAGGACTACAAAACAATTTGGAACTTGCCCTCGCCGCTCATCCAGTCCGTATCGAAGCACCGATACCGGGCAAGTCCTTGGTCGGTATCGAAGTTCCTAACACACTCAAATCTACCATTGGTCTCGGCTCACTTGTCTCTGATGAAGAATATTCTAGAAGCGCCCTCCCCCTTCTTGTCGCCCTCGGTCGAGATATTTCTGGCAGGTCACACTTCTCAAACCTGGCCAGAATGCCTCACCTCTTGATCGCTGGTGCTACTGGTTCCGGTAAATCTGTTTCCATCCACGCCATCATTAACTCCCTTATCTTTAGAAACCCACCGGAGAATCTAAAGTTCATTATGATAGACCCGAAGCGAGTTGAATTGACGATGTACAACAGTATCCCCCATCTCCTCACACCGGTTACTACAGACCCGAAGAAGGCCATCTTGGCACTGAAATGGGCAGGCAAAGAAATGGAGCGCCGTTACAATATCCTAGAGAAAGCCAGCGTCCGAGACATCGAGTCTTATCATAAAAACATTTTAGCTCCCTCTCTCAAGAAAGAACCGAAAGATGGACAAGAGGAACTTGACCCGATGCCATTCATCGTAATCATCATAGATGAGCTAGCTGACTTGATGCAGTCTTATCCACGAGAACTAGAGTCCGCAGTTGTCCGTCTGGCCCAAATGAGTCGTGCTGTCGGTATCCACCTCATCCTCTCTACCCAGAGACCTTCGGTCAACATCATCACGGGATTAATCAAAGCTAACATTCCAGCGCGTATCGCCCTACAGGTGTCTTCTCAGATAGACTCGCGTACTATTCTCGATACATCAGGCGCCGAGAAGCTCCTCGGCGCCGGCGATATGCTCTTCCTCTCGGGAGAGATGTCTAAACCTGTACGCATACAGTCGGCCTACATATCAGAGAAAGAGGTTAAGGGAGTCGTTGGTTACCTGCGCGACACTTATGCTGACGAACTGACAAGTGAAATTAACTTCACAAACGAAAACACGAGTAACGCCATCTTCTCCGCCTCACTTGAAGATGAAGATTCAAACGACCTCGACGATGACGAACTTTATGAACAAGCCCGAGAGACGGTCGTGCACGCAGGCAAAGCTTCGACATCTTTCTTACAGCGCAAGTTGCGCATCGGCTATGCCCGCGCCGCACGTCTAGTAGACATGCTCGAGGAACGCGGAGTGATAGGTGCTGGTTCAGGAGCCAAAGCTCGAGAAGTCATCGGAGCAGAAACAGGTGGTACGGAAGATGTGGGGAGTGAAGAGGTCACTGAGGAGACAGTAGTATGAGAGTGCCGAAAATACAGTCGAAACACATACTCCTCATTATCTTCTTTGCACTATTGGTCTCCTACTCGCTATACCAAGCACGCTTCCTAATCCTAGGGCCACAGGTCTGGATCGATAGTCCCCAAGATGGCGCGACGGTTTCGGATCCTTTAGTCACCATGAATGGCCGGGCCAAGAATGTGGCTTGGATCAGACTCAACGACCGACAGATATTTACTGATGAGGATGGGACTTGGAGCGAGAAATTGATAGTCTCCGAGGGCTTGAGTATAATGACCGTCAGAGCCCGCGACCGCTTCGGCCGAGAAACAGAGGAGCGTATTACAGTGATTCTAAACTAAATTTAAATGGCTAAAACAAAATCCAAAGATACTGAAGAAAAGAGTGAGGGTAAAAATATTGATACAACCATTGATGCTATCCGTGTAAAATTCGGCGAGGACTCAATAATGAAGTTGGGCGAGAAACCTAGAGTCGGTGTTGACGCTATCTCGACCGGATCTATTGGTCTCGATGCCGCCCTCGGTGTGGGTGGATTACCACGAGGAAGGATCATAGAAATCTTCGGACCAGAATCTTCTGGTAAAACGACTTTGTCTCTACACGTTATCGCCGAAGCGCAGAAGACGGGTGGTATTTGTGCTTTCATCGACGCGGAACATGCTATGGATCCAGAGTATGCTAAGCGTCTTGGAGTTAAGATTGACGAACTTCTCATCTCTCAACCAGACACGGGCGAACAAGCCTTGGAGATCGTGGATTCTCTGGTGCGCTCGGGTAAGCTCGACGTCATCGTCATAGACTCTGTAGCGGCACTCACTCCCAAAGATGAGATCGAGGGTGATATGGGAGCGTATCATGTCGGCAAACAAGCGCGCTTGATGTCGCAAGCTCTCCGCAAGCTCACGGCGATTGTGGCCAAGTCGAAAACTATTGTCATATTTATAAATCAAATCCGCATGCAGATTGGAGTGATGTTTGGCAATCCAGAAACTACTCCCGGCGGCAAGGCGCTCAAATTCTACACTTCTGTCCGTCTCGATATCCGTCGCATTGCTCAGATCAAAAAGGGTGAAGAGGTCATGGGTGG
>JBAQWR010000070.1:0-10874 GCA_049299015.1 Minisyncoccia bacterium
ACCTAATGGAGCTCCACAAGAGCAAGATAAGGTCCTGGTGATCCTAAAAGGCTAAAATAGGTTAAACTTACCCGCCCACACACTGGAAAAACCCAGAAAATAAGCTACAAAGCTTATCCACACCCAGGATTTTGGAATCTGCGTATGATAGTAACCAGACTCATTTAGTGTTAATTTCTGCTGGGAAATTTAAGTAAGGCTTCCTTCTGGCTTTACAGGTTTCCAGCAGAACCTGTACGGCCAAAAGTGGGTCTTATAAGTGAGGAGTATCCAAAGATTATTTAATAAAAATCAAACAAAGCATCCGGACCTCTCTACACTCACAAGTTTCGCAAGGGAAATTAAAGGAAGGAATTTCAGCTCAAGAAGCATTCACCTTTGGTTCAATAAGCTCGTTGACAAGGAAGATTATGACAAGAAGGACAAGAGAAGAGTTCTTCGATACCTAGTTTCTATTACTAGCCCTGAGGAAGGTAGAAATCACGTTCTGTTTGCCCCTGAGATAACAGATAAGGCGCAAACATGATAACTACCGAGCAGAGCTTGAAAATTGACCCTACTCTGGCTAATTTTTCACGGGAAGAACTAGAGGAAATTTTAAGATCGCTTCATGACTCTGCTCAGCTAGCATTTGAGGTTTATTGGGAAAGAAAATATGGTTCCAAATATCCCGTTGGGTCATTTACTGGAAGTACTGCCAAAGAGTAAGATTAACCCATGGAATCTACACCCAAAAAGACCGGCATTATATACACGAGAGTAAGCTCTTTAGAGCAAGTAGATGGAACCAGTCTAGGATCTCAAGAAAAGATTTGCCAACAATATGCTGAGAAGGAGGGCATAGATATTCTAAATATATTTGTGGAGCGTGGGGAATCAGCCAAGACAGCAGACCGTACCGAGTTTAACAAGGCTATCCTTTTCTGCTCCAATAAAAAGCAGCGGGTGGACTATTTTATTGTGTATAAAGTGGACCGCTTCGCTAGAAATCAAGATGATCATGCTATTGTAAGAGCGACTTTGAAGAAATATCACACTGACCTAAGATCTGCCACAGAACCTATCAACGAAACTCCAGTTGGCAGGTTGATGGAGGGAGTGATCTCTAGTGTGGCGGAGTTTGATAACAGTATCAGATCTGAGCGCTCAAAAGGAGGGATGTTTGAAAAGATTAAGCGGGGAGAATGGGTGTGGAAAGCTCCAGTAGGTTATAAGCGTTTACAGAAAGGCGGGAATCTTGTCATTGATGATGCTGTTGGTCCATATATCCAAATGGCTTTCGAGGAATACGCCAAGGGTACTCATAGCTACCAATCGTTAGCAGATCATTTGGCCCAACGTGGCTTCAAAACTAAAAATGATGGAAAGGTCTATGCGCAACATATGGAGAAGATGATTCGTAATCCGCTCTACTGTGGTGTGATAAAGGTTTGGGATCTGACTATCGATGCAAGTTTTGCTCCGATAATTAGCCGAGAATTATTCTCGAAATGTCAGCCCGGAGCCAGGAGTAAGTTATCTGGCAAGAGAGAGATGGCCAATCCACGCTTTCCTCTACGTAGATTCACTAAGTGTCCTCTATGCCAGAAGTCTTTGACTGGAAGTGAGTCTGGAGGAAATGGAGGTAAGTATTCATATTATCATCACCAGAAACAAGGTTGCCCTCTTGCTGTATTTATTCCAAAGAAAGAGCTTGAAAGTAAATTTACTGAATATTTAAAGGAGATCACCCCAAATAAAAGATTTGAAAAACTGTTTAAGGCCATTGTCGTAGATGTATGGAGGACCAATTACCGAAAGTTGGATAGCGAAAATAATCGAATCCGTAAGGAGATCGGGATACTTGAGAACGAACGACAAAAAATTTTCCAGTTCCACCGAGATGGAATTTATACGGACGCAGAGATGCTAAACCAAAAGGACTATATAAGCGCGAAGATCGTAGAGAAGAATCTCCTACTAGAAGAGAAACGAATTGAGGAGTTTAGTATGGATGAGGCACTGGACTTCTGTTTCAGATTTGTTGGTAATAGTGCAAAGACTTGGAGTGAGCTGGGGGACCTCCCAGCGTATCGATCAAGGTTCCAAAAACAAATCTTCCCGCAGAAAATTAGTTTTGATGGAGAAAAATTTGGAACCGATAAAATGTCCCTAGTTTACGAGCTTAATAAGGAGAATGGTGCCAATAAATCCCAATTGGTGACCCTACGGAGAATCGAACTCCGCTTCCAGCCTTGAGAAGGCTGTGTCCTAGCCGATAGACGATAGGGCCGTTGTTCATTAAGATACAGTAGTGATAGCAACTTTTCAAGAAAAGATTTACGCAATAGTTAAGAAAATCCCGAGAGGAAAAGTTTTGACTTACAAAGAAGTGGCGAGAAGGGTAGGAAGTGCGAGAGCGTATAGGGCGGTGGGAAATATTTTAAATAAAAACACGGACCAGAAGGTACCGTGCCATAGAGTCATTCGTTCAGATGGGAAGATTGGTGGATACAATAGGGGAACAGCTTCTAAAATAAAAATTCTAAAGCGGGAAGGATTTTTGAAATGAAGAGAGAGTGGCACACGTGTGCCACCCTCTTGGACTTCCTGTCTAGGTCACGTCCGGGAACCTTCCGTGCATGTCATGCGGATGATCCTGTGCGCAAGGAACGATGCTCAGTTTGGCCAAAGCCTCTTTCCATGAACACAGACGCAAATGACGCATCCTCACCTCCGGTGACAGGCCACCCCGGTTCTTCCAGGAGCCTAGTTAGATCCTACATCTAAATTAAAAATTCATCAATACGGTTATAAAAATGAAGAGAGGGCGCCAACCTGCGAGGTTAGCGCCCTCAACTTGCTACTTACCGGGGCCTTTGAACCCCGGCTCGTAGGTTAGGCGGAGCGCATCCATGCGCTCCTCGACTACAGCACCGGCCGCGCGTTGCCGGAAATCGAAAACAGATGCTGATACTGGGGAATTGGTACTCCGACGCGAACCAGACGACCTGCGACGGCGACGGCTGGCAAATGTCACCACACCTCTCGTATGATCTTTGCGCATCAACAGACCCTCCTCGTTACAAAAACCTATCCCTATCCTATCACAAAATGATTATTATGTCAACAGACTATCCACAGCCTCTTTGACCATACCGCCATCAGCCTTACCCTTAAGTTCTTTCATAATCATGCCCATAAATTGCCCTGCCTTTTCTTTATCAAAACCATTTGTTTCGGCCTTCTCTTTCACATAAGCTTGCACCTCCTCTCGAGACATCTGCTGGGGAAGGTAAGTTTCCAAGATAGCGAGTTCCGACTTCTCCACGTCGGCCAAATCAGCGCGACCGCCTTTTTCAAATTGTTCTATAGAATCTTTCCTCTGTTTAACTGCTCGCGAGATGACAGACAAAACATCTTCATCAGAAAGCTCTTCGTCTGGCTTACGTTTTTTTGCTACAGCCTCATTGGTGAAGCTCGACAATAGACCTCGTATAACATTGAGACGCATAGTATCGCGAGCCTTCATAGCCTCGACCATTTGCCCTTTAATATCTTGGTGCAACGACATATATCGCTTATAATACAGCAATGACAACTCTCGTTCTAGTCCTAATCGTACTTCTCATAGTCATCAACGCTATAGCGCTCTTCATCTTCGCCAGGAAGTTTGGCGATAATAAAAGTGAGAAGGGAGAGGAGGGGATGAAGCTTCTCTTAACCCAACTGCACGAATTCTCCCGCACCGTGGACCAGAAGATGGGGGAAACTAACAAGATGATGAATGAGTCCGTGCGAGCCCAGTTCGGCGAGTCGGCCAAACTTATCCGTGAAGTGACACAGGGTCTGACCAAGCTCGATGAGACCAATAGGCAAGTGGTCTCCTTCGCTGACCAACTTCAGTCCCTCCAGGATATTTTGAAGAACCCTAAACAACGTGGGGTACTCGGTGAATATTATCTTGAAACTTTGCTTAAAAATGTTTTGCCACCCGGCTCATACCAGATGCAGTATGCTTTCCCAGATGGCACTATCGTCGATGCAGCCGTGTTTGTGAAGGATAAGATAATACCAATAGACTCCAAATTCTCTCTAGAAAACTATAATCGCATCATCGAGGAGAAAAACGATGTGGAAAAGGAGAAGCTTGAGAAACTCTTCGTCGCTGATCTCAAGAACCGTATAACTGAAACATCCAAATACATCCAACCAGCACAGGGCACTATGGACTTCGCGTTCATGTTCATCCCGCACGAAGCGATTTATTACGACCTGATCATAAACAAAATTGGCGCACTCAAAGAAGATTCCGAGACTCTCATCCAACGCGCCGCTTCTAAACACCACGTCCTCATAGTCTCTCCCACATCCTTCCTCGCTTACCTCCAGACAGTCCTCCAGGGCCTCAATGCACTCCATATCGAAGAGAAGGCGGTAGAGATCATTAAGAGGGTAGAGGAGCTTGGCCGCCATCTCAAAAGTTATGAGGAATATTACGGCAAACTCGGCAACGCCCTCTCAACTACCATCAACCACTACAACGCGGGTTATAAAGAGTTGGGTAAAGTAGACAAGGATGTCCTTCGTATCACCGGCACAGGTATAGGCTTGGAACCTCTGGCGATTGACAAGCCGAGTCTAGAACAGTAACTTATCTGAAGGACTGAACACGCTGCTTTCCCTTTCCAGAGGAGACGCCCATTGCTTACAGCGACAGAAAGTTCGACAAACGAGGTCAGAATGTTCCCGAAGATCGAAGGGTTCGATGACTGGGTCCTGCAGCAAATTGCAGACATCAATGAGCCCTTTGCGGTCGTGGTTTGCGAGATCGGCCGCCGTCACTCCAATGGAGCTCCTGCGCCAGGAAAGAAGTGGGGCGTCTACACAAGGACGACGTGCCCCGACAGAGGTCCCCAGATGATGGGTCGCCGATGCAACGATCGGGAAGTGCGCAGCTGCCTCATTGAAGAGGCGAAAAGGGTCGTGTTCGTAGCCTCTCAGTTGGAGGCTCAGATCCACTACCTCAAATACGAACACATACTCAAGTCCTAGACAAGGGAACTGACACTACGGGGGCGCCCACAAGGCGCCCTTTCTCTTTACCCTGAGCCT
This sequence comes from Minisyncoccia bacterium, assembly GCA_049299015.1. Lineage (GTDB taxonomy): Bacteria > Patescibacteriota > Minisyncoccia > Phycocordibacterales > Zambryskibacteraceae > UBA5004. The sequence goes on from JBAQWR010000070.1 coordinate 5,095, forward strand.
GTCGAAGGGTTGCCTTTTTGAGCTAATTATGTAGAATAGTGAACCTATGACTGAAGCAACTGCTGTCAAAAAGACTACTAAGAAAACCCCTGTCGCCAAGAAAACAGTGGCTCCCAAAGCTGCTCCAAAAGCCACTCCTAAGAGCGACAAAACTCTTTTTGCTGTATTCGCTACCGGTGGGAAACAATACCGCGTGCAAGAAGGGGATTTGGTGAAGATTGAGAAGATTGTCGGCCCGATGACCAAGACCGGGCCAGAAGAATATAAAGAGGGGGAGAAATTTGTTTTCGACAAAGTCCTCTTGATAGATGACGGTGCAAGTGAGGTCACTGTCGGAACTCCTTTTATAGCCGGAGCAGAAGTCAAAGCTACTTTAAATAAAGTTGGAAGATACAAGACTATCGACGTTATCAAATACAAACAGAAGTCTCGCTATTTCAAAAAATACGGCCACCGCCAACCTTACTTCCAGGTCATCATCGATTCGATTAAGTAAATGAGGAAAGCGCCCGCGATGGGCGCTTTTTTGATCCACGGATATAGAGCAGTTACTTTTTGGTTGGCTCCACGACAACAGCAGGATCGCCGTAGTGAGCTTTACCAAGAATCATCTGCCCGTTCCATGGGACAATCTTGAACTGACCTTCTCTGCACACGAGCTTGATTTGAAGCCCTGCACCATCTTGAACCTCAAGAGTAGTGCATCCTCCACGAACATCCCCTGATACTTGGACATTCGAGTCTCGATAGACTATGCGACTCGCCATGAAAATGTCTCCTTTTGTTACCTATTCAAATTATATATTTAATATTAAGTATTGTCAATGTTTACTTCGTCCTATGCAGAAAAGCGTTTTTGAGAGTTTCTGGGTCGGCGTATTCGAGTTCAGCGCCGGTGGAGAGACCGCGACCCAGTTTAGTTATGATAAGTTTAGAAGTTGATAAGTTGCTAAGTCTCTCTTTTATGAACTCGGCAGTATTTTCGCCATCGAGGTTGGCATTCATCGCTAGTATAATTTCTTTAATATCTTTGCCTTTCTTTATTCTTGTTTCCAATTCTTTAATCCTAATTCTTTTCTCCGGTTCTTTCTCCAAAATAGGCACCACGCCACCGAGGACAAAATAATACCCGTTATAACCCCCGCTCTTTTCAACCGCTTCAAAGTCGATATCTCTCGGTACAATCATGAGCATCGAGCTGTCTCTAGTATCATCCGAGCAGACCGAGCAGAGTTTAGAATCATGTCCATTTTTTGCGAAAAATCTCATACACTCCCCACACTGGATGATTTCTTTCTTGAGACTCTGGACGGCTTTCACCAACTCTCCTGTATAGTCTCCATTCCTAGAGAGTAGGAAATAGACGAAGCGTTTGGCCTGCCTCGGGCCAATGCCAGGGAAGCGCGCAAACATTTCTGAAAGCTTGTCGATCGAATTCATCTTGTTTACAAGCTCTTAAACTCTTCCTCCGCCTTGCCGTAATTTGAATAATCTATTTCTACGAAAGTGTTGAAACGAGTGTGATAGTCAAGGATGGCGTTACCCAAAGGGCCATTCCTATGTTTGGCGATGATGAGCTCCTTCCTCTGAACCTCTTTCATCTTGCCAGACTCATCGCGGATATCATCTTCGTTGGAGTGGATAAACATCACGAGGTCAGCGTCTTGTTCAATAGAACCAGAGTCACGGAGGTCAGAGAGCTTCGGCTTGCCACCACGAGTCTCGACCGCGCGTGAAAGCTGGGAGAGGGCGATAACGGGGATATTGAGCTCACGAGCGAGGTGTTTAAGAGATCGCGAAATCTCGGTCACTTGTTGGACCATCGAGTCATTGGTACGGGCGGATGAAGGTGCCATGAGCTGGAGGTAGTCGACGATGAGAAGTTTGAGTCCCTTCTCGATCTTGAGCTTGCGGGCTGCGGAACGCATTTTCATAATAGTGTTGCCCGGTTGGTCATCGATATAAATAGGGGTGCGCGAGAGCTCGTCTAGAGCATCACGCACGTTTTTGAACACATCATCTCGCCAAGTGCCTGTCTGGACGCGCACACCCTTCCTGATGACGGAGGAGTCCGTACGAGATTGGGCGGCCACGATACGATCCACAAGCTGATCCGCACTCATTTCAAGAGAGAAGATACCCACAGGAGTACCGTGAGCGCTCGCTGTGCGTCTAGCAATATCAAGTGCTAGAGCAGTCTTACCAACAGAAGGACGGGCGGCGATGATGATGAGGTCGGAGTTCTGAAAACCACCCAAGATATCATCGAGAGATTTGTAGCCGGTATGTACGCCACGCAGTTCGTGTTCAGCGGAAGACAATTTCTCGAAACGTTCGAAAGCTTCGTGGAGTAGGGGAACTAGATCCTTGAAACGGGCAGAACCGGCGAAGTGCTCTGTGATATCAAAAACTTTTTTCTCCGCTTGATCGAGAATTTCTTCGAGATCACCCGATTCATTGAAACCAAGATGAGAGAGGTGTTCGGATGCTTCGATGAGTTGGCGCATCATAAACTTCTTCATCACGATCTCGGCGTAGTGCTTGGCATTGGCCGAAGAGGGGACAGAGGAGGACATCTCGGTGAGGAATGTAGCTCCGCCAACACGCTCGAGCAGTTCCTTCTCCTTGAGTCGCGAAGAGAGCGAGAGGATATCTATCGGCTGATGCTTGCCGAAAAGTTCGAGCATCGTCTCGAAAATAGTTTTGTGTTTTTCGAAATAAAAAGAGGCGGGGGTAACGATGTCTAGCACTTCGTAGATTGCATCTGGACGGAGCATGATAGAACCGAGGAGCGCCATCTCTGCTTCAAGCGAGTGTGGTGGGACACGAAGACCGGTTTTTTCGTCGAGAGTGAGGATATGCATGCATCAATAGTATCAATCCTCGCCATAGCGGGGCAAGCTAGAAATTGGTGAGAAGTCGGGGTGTAAGCTGGGGAGAAGCGTGTTTGACATACATTATAAAATGATTTATTGTGTTGCGAGATCCGTTCGAAAAAAACTAGGACGGAGACTCAGGAGGACAGCATGTCGATGAGGGTTCTTTTACGGTTTTCTGTATTGACACGAGAAACTCTGGCGGAACTAGAGAAAGCCACGCGAGGCTCTGCTGGCCCACTTTCACACTATCTTGCGCTGCGGTTGAGTCAGTACGAAGACGACCGAAACACTGCAACGGGAGTCGACATGAGGCTCGAGACCAGATACCAAAAGTTGGGTCAGTCTGCGCCGGTGACTCGCGAGATGGTGAATGAGCTCTGGGATAGGATTGGCATCTTCCCATGGGAAGAAAAGGAGGTGGCGCCAAGCCTGCCGAAGGTCGATGTCATGGCATCTCTGACGGCCGTACTCAGGAAAAACCAGATCACCACCAAATTTGTCACGTACGAAACGCTCCTCCCTGATCTGGTACAGTGGGCGGCTGACGTCTGTCGTCAATCGCAACAACCCACTAGGTGAATTCTTCGAGGCTGTCCTCCTCGATTGTCCGCCGCGCGTCGTAGACGCGCGGCCTTTCTTTATTACAACCCTAGACCGAAGACGCTACAGAAATTTTGGGCCGTGGCTTTCTTGTCTTCTGGAGAAACATCCTTATCTTTTGCCAGAGTCCACAGTACTGCAAGAGCTTGAGGGGTATTCAAATCATTTTCTATCTTCTCAACAAACTGTTTTTTATAAGACTCATCTACCTTTCCGCCATCTGGCCAGGAGTCGACAAGTTTCTTGATTTTATTGTAAGCATTTTGCGCCGCCTCAAGAGCTTCCCATGTGAAATTGACTGGAGTGCGATAGTGAGAGAGCAAGAAGAGATACCGCAAGGCAAGTGGCGAGAAGCCTCTCTCAAATACATCGCGGATAGTGAAGAAGTTGCCCTTACTCTTCGACATTTTCGCTGAATCGATATTCAAAAAGCCTGCATGCAACCAGTATCGGACGAAGGGCTTCAGACCCGAGAGGGACTCCATCTGCGCGATCTCCGCTTCGTGATGGGGGAATATGAGATCTACCGCACCGCCATGGATGTCATACTGGAGGCCAAACTCGCTCTCGGTGATGGCCGTATCTTCTATATGCCAACCAGGACGCCCTTCCCCAAGGCTCGATGGCCAGAAAGGTTCTCCTTCCTTCTTGAACTTCCACAGACAGAAGTCACCTGAATTCTTCTTCTCTGGATTCTCATCGATACGAGAGACGGCATCGTTTGGACCTAGAGAGTTGCGACCCGAGAGTTTGCCGTAATCAGAAAATTTAGATATATCGAAATAGTATCCGTCAGAAATCTTGTAGGCGAAATCTTTCTCCACCAACCGCTCCACTTGGCTTATGATCTGGTTTATGTAGTCATGAGCGCGAGCATACTTAGTAACGCTTGTGTTATTGAGTGAACGCATGTCTTCCAGATATGCCGTCTCAAATTCTTCTGCGATCTTTTCTGGAGCTACACCCTTTTCTTTGGCACGAGCGATAATCTTGTCGTCAATATCGGTGATATTTACTAAATAATTGACCTTGTAACCAAGATACTTAAGCGTGCGAGCAACGATGTCGAACTGTGTATAGGTCTTAGCGTTTCCAATGTGCGCATAGTCATATACTGTCGGACCACAGACAAACATCTTGACCTCACCAGAGTCGATCGGCTTGAATTCATCAAGAGAACCCGTCAGAGTATTGTGTAGTTTCATAGCCACAACTTCATTATATGATAGAATACTGTAAATGGAATCCGGTAGTGAAAAATGGCATCGCTCCGGAGGAGCATTTATAAATAATGCCATTTTCTACTAACCGGATGGAATTCTTGAAGAGACACTCGGCACTCTTGATACTAGGAGTGGTTATCGCTACAGGCTTCTATGCTTTAGGTTATAACTCTGGAGAAAATAGTCTCTATACCACTGTAGCTGAACTGGAAAATCAAACAGAAGGCGAGCCAATAGGCGTCGACTTCGCGCCGTTCTGGAAAGCTTGGAATCTCTTAAATGACAAGTACGTACCAGCCTCGACCACAGCCAAGACCGTGGGAAGCCAAGAGAAAGTCTGGGGAGCTATCTCTGGACTGACAGGATCACTCGGAGACCCTTACACCGTATTTTTCCCACCAGTAGAATCTAAACTTTTCGAAGAAGACATCCGCGGCAATTTCGAAGGAGTAGGGATGGAGATCGTCGCTCAAGAGGGTGCGATCACGGTAATCGCACCACTCAAGAACTCTCCAGCAGAGAGAGCGGGCATTATCGCAGGTGACAGAGTGATCAAAATTGGTGACAAAGAAACTTCGAGTCTCACGACAGAAGACGCGGTTCTTCTTATCCGCGGAGAGAAGGGTACGAGCGTCACTCTAACCATCTTTAGAGACGGCTTGAAGGAACCCTTCGAGACCAAGGTTACTCGAGACGTCATAGACATCCCGACCATCAATACCAAAGAACTGCCTGGAGGCATATTTGTCATCGAGCTCTATAGCTTCTCAGCCCAGTCGCCGAACCTTTTCCGCGGAGCCTTGCGTGAATTTATACTCTCTGGCAACGGCAAACTCATCCTCGATCTCCGAGGCAACCCAGGGGGTTATCTAGAAGCGGCTATAGATATGGCTAGCTGGTTTTTACCTTCGAGCGAAGTGGTGGTCAGAGAGGACTTCGGCAAATCAGGTGATGAGAAAGTTTATAGGAGCAAGGGTTACGATGTCTTCACTGATAATTTGAAATTTGTGATCTTGGTGGATGGGGGATCGGCCTCGGCTTCAGAGATATTGGCAGGAGCACTTGCAGAACATGGCAA
>JBAQWR010000071.1:0-2305 GCA_049299015.1 Minisyncoccia bacterium
GGGTAAATGCGTGACGTGTGGGGAATCTCAGAATCTACATTTCGATCATGACCTCCCTTTTTCAAAAGGGGGAACTAGTCTGTCAGCTAAGAATGTAAGGTTGTTATGCATGAAGCACAACCTCCAAAAATCAGCCATGATTGAATAATATTTAATGAACTAGCAAGAACCGTTCTTGCTTATTGCCCAGAAGCCGAATTAGGCCCATTTTATTCCCATCAATTTATGATGTCAAGGTTATTCACATTTCTCGCTTGACTTCTTTACATCGTTTGCATATACTTGTTCATATGAACAAGTATATGCAAAAAATTAAAGGGCTTAGGACACAAAAGGGTCTTTCGCAAGAGCGGGTGGCACAGGTAATTGGCGTGTCTCGTCCGACCTATACTGCCATAGAAGTGGGTAAACAAAAACTTAATGTTGAAGAAGCGCAGAAACTCGCGAATCTTTTTAGTATTGGTGTCGATGAACTTTTATCTGGCACTACTCCTAATATCGAAAAGTACAAGCACATGATACTAACATACTTGCGCATGAATCTTTCTAAAGATTCTAGAGTTCCAAACACGAAACTTGCTAAATTACTATACTTGGCTGACTTCGCGTGGTTCTATGAACATTTAGAAAGCATGAGTGGTATGCAATATAGGAAGATCGCATATGGTCCAGTGCCAGATGTATTTTTCCGTGCGCTAGATGAACTTGAAGAATCGGGGAAAATTGTCATAGATCATAAAAGCACCGAGGGCAAAGACATGTTCCTCATCAGTGAATCGGAGAGTAATAAAAACGAGAAGATTCAAACACTATCAAAGGATGAGAACGCTTTGATGAAGAAGATTGCTGAAAAGTGGAAAAACAAGAATACAAATGAAATTGTGAATTTCACCCACAATCAGTTACCCTACTTTCTTTGTCGAGAAGATGAGCTTATTCCGTATGAACTGATCACTCAAGAAGATCCTGATTTAGTTTATTAAATTCCATGCATGGTAATTACTCGGTACAGATTGAAGATTTTGTAGAAAGGCACTTCATAAAAAGCTTTCAGAAAAAATATAAGAAACAATGGGATTCTACGTTACTTTCTATTATTGCGGGACTTCAGCGTATTGATAATTTGCTTCTCACAGATAGAGCAGAGACTATCTGTGATGCCGGTAGTATAAAGATTATTAAGACAAAATTTAGAGTTGCCAACACTAAAGAATCTGCCAAAACTTCGGGTAACAGATGTATTGTCGCTTGGCATAAAGATAAACAATATGTAGTAGTCTTACTTGTATATAGTAAAACAGATCTAAGTCCTAGCAATGAAACTGCCCAATGGACGAAATTAGTTAAAGAAAATTATCCACAATACTCTAAAATCTTATAGAGCCACCGCCTACTGTTGATAAGTTACGGTTATTTCTCCAGGGTTTTGAAATGGTTGTAAAATCACGTCTGTGGTTGTCGCAGGGTTTATATTCTGACTCACCCATAAGCTTACAGGGTATTCCCACAAAGCAATCTGGGGATCACCCGTCCCTCCGTATAAAACTCCTCCTGTAGGGTTGTCCTTATCTATCCAGTAGAGTATGTCGTGGATACCAAGCGATGGATTCGAATTCCAGTCGCCTTGTAAGACTCTAGGTAGGGAAGCCATGTTTTCGTTAGGTTCTGGTTTTGTGAAAAATGAAGCCGGATATTTCGTCATCGCATAGGCCATGACCTCGTGCCAAAGTGGGGCTGCGCTAAATTCGGCAATCCTTTTTATCATCGGAGTATTATCGTTGTTCCCAGCCCACACTCCGATCACTATAGAATTGTTGTAACCCACAATCCACGCGTCTCGGTAGTCATTGGTGGTACCAGTCTTCACAGCCACATCTGTGTTGGGGAAATAGAGAGGGGAGTTCGATCCGAATTCCGGAGCGCGAGCTATGTTGTCGGCCAGTATGTCAGAGATCGTGCGGGCTATCTCGGTGTCCAATACTTGTGTGGGGGAGGGGGTGTATTTTTCTAGAACCTCTCCTTTGTTATTTTGGACTTCTAAGATACCCGTTTCAGGATTTCTTGTCCCTTCATCGGCGAAGACCCCATAGGCCGAGGTCATGTCGAGGAGGGTTACTTCTCCACCTCCTAGAACTAAGGACAATCCGTAGCGGCTTTTATCGGTCAAGGTCGTGATACCCATATCTGTAGCTGTATTGATAGACTCATTTATCCCAGCAAGGTACAAAGTTTTGACTGAAGCAATGTTGACCGATTGGGCCAAGGCATTGCGGAGAGTGATCGGCCCATGAGTCTTCTCGTTGAA
>JBAQWR010000072.1:0-1926 GCA_049299015.1 Minisyncoccia bacterium
CCGTCGCTCTCCGGGCGGCCCTTGCTTTTACGAGAACATGCTAGTTTTGCTATAATATCCTCTATGAAAAAAATTATTATACCCGTCGTCTGTATTATCATCTTGGTCGGTGCTTTTGTCGTATGGCAGAAGTTTCAAACTCCGGCAGAGCCACAAGGCCTTGGTAACTCAGTTGAGAAGGCGAATCTTATACGACTGACATATCCTCGACCGAATCAAGAGATCGCAAGTCCACTTGTGATTACTGGTGAGGCGAGAGGGTATTGGTTCTTCGAAGCAAGTTTCCCCGTGATGCTTGTGGACTGGGATGGTAGGATCATTGCTCAAGGTATTGCCACGGCAAAAGAGGAATGGATGACAGAAAATTTCGTACCCTTCGAAGCCACTCTGACATTTGAAGTAGATCCCAATGTCTATAGCAAGCGCGGGGCACTCATCTTGCAGAAAGATAATCCGTCAGGCCTACCAGAACACGACGACGCTCTCGAGATTCCTATCACTTACAAATAGAAATTAGTTCGATTGGGCGGATAAATTGAAAAAGGGGGCTGCCGCGCAGCTCCCTTTTGTCAACCATCCAGTGATCTCGGCACAAGTCTTCTACAGGCTCGCGCTGATCTCAAGTCCGGCGTCTCTCGGTCGACGACGTGGAACGAGATAAGCGAGGTTTCGTGCGAGGGCCTGATTGACCTCTGGTAACGTCTCGAGGTATTTGGCGAAACAGGCGGGGTAGTGGAACTCCTGATCATCCTCGCAACAGACTCGATCTTGCGAGAGTGTCAATTCCTTTTGGCATTGTGAGCACTCTGTGCGCATAGGGCCCTCCTGTCTGGTGGATAGTTGGAACCGTCTGACTTTTAGTATACGCTTAAATTATGAAAAGAGTTTTTATTATCCACGGTTGGGGTGGTCGTCCTGATGAGGCTTGGCTTCCGTGGTTGAAGAAGGAGTTGGAGAATAGAGGTTATGAGGTTTTTGTGCCAGCGATGCCAAACACAGACGAGCCGAAAATAGAGACTTGGATTCCGTTTCTGAGTAAGTTAGTTGGGCAATCGGATCTCGACACCTTTTTTGTCGGGCATAGTATTGGTTGTCAGACCATTATTAGGTATTTAGAGACTTTGCCTGAAGGGACAAAAATTGGCGGAGCTGTATTTGTAGCAGGTTGGTATAATCTTCGTAATTCAGATACAGAAGAAGAAAAAAGAATTGCTGGACCATGGGTCAATACTCCACGCAATGACGAAAAGATAAGAAAAGCTGTAAACAAAGCAGTCGCCATATTCTCTGACGATGACCCTTTTGTTTTAAAAGAAAATTGGGAATCTTGGAAGGAAAAAGTTGGCGCAGAGATAATAGTGGAACATAACAAGGGCCATTTCAACGAAGAAGATCCTGCTGTGTGGGAATTACCATCAGCCCTCGAAGCTGTATTGGAAATGGGATAGTTTTGTTGGTCTGTGGACATATTCGCGCGAATAAGGGAATACAAAAGAGCTGTATATAAGGGGTCTTTTGTATATACAAGAAAGTTCTTGACAAGTGGTCTATAAGGGTGTATAATAGCAACAGGATACAAGTTCGGTTCCTTCGGGAACCTTTTCACAGGAGAGTGGAGATGAGAAAGTCATTCATGATGCTGGTGATGGTTATGCTTGGTTTGATCGCGAGGCCGATGTCGGCCTACGCGCAGACTGGAGTTTCTGTCACGAGCATCGACGAGCTTTTCTCGGCTATTGGTGCGTCGCAGCACATGTTCGCCTGCATTACCGTGGAGGCGGCGGCCGATCCGGAAACCTCGATCTCGACGACTGTCACGTGTTCGAAGATCATCACGGTCGATCAATGGTCGGTCGATGGAGTTCTCTCTGGCACTGTGAAGATCGGCGTCGACATGCCATATCGGGCCGTGCCGCTATCAAAGGT
>JBAQWR010000073.1:0-8680 GCA_049299015.1 Minisyncoccia bacterium
CTACAGTCCTTCTGGTAATGAGCGTGGTGTGGTGTGCTGTTCTGATCTTCGGCGTAATCAGGACCTGGAAAGACAGCAGTTTTAACAGCAGGGAGGTGACGTACGGCCGGCTTTCTCAGGCGTTAGCACTCTCTGTCATTGGTGCAGTTTTTTCAGTGGCACACAGAACATGGCTTGCAGCAGGTATCTGGGCTCTCTCGGCAATTCTGATAATTGTCGCCGTCCAATTAGCTGAGAGAAGACGGCTGAGGCAATTGTCTCACTTCAAATAAAGGAACCTGCAATGAGCAGAGTGATCGGGAATGTATCAAGAAGGTGGAGAAGGAACTCGAAGAAACTCAGTAAGCCGGCGGCAGACCCTGTGGTCTGCCGCTATCTTTTTATTTAGAAAGTTCGTCTATTCTCCTTTCCAATTCGGCTATCCTCTCATCATCGGACTTGTGGTGAATGAGAAACTTCTTGATCCACGGCCAGATCAGTAAACCTATCAATACATCGAAAAGAAATATTAGAAAAATCTCAAACTGCCAGTGAGCTGCGTCCGTAAGTAAGGTAAAGAAAGTTTCGTGCTCCATATATTTAGATACTAGCATATTTGATATTCTGTAGTAGTGTAATCGTAGAAACAGGAGGGCTTGGCTGTGGAAAAGATAGCGTACTACACCGGGGCGTGGGTATTCTCCTCTTGGGCCATGCTGGCCATGGGTTTTGCAGACGAGATCTCCGTCTGGTGGAACTATGAGGTCGTCAACGCCCTCTTTAGAGGTGGCGACGGTATCGCTCCGACGAGCGTGCCTTTGCTAGAGGTAGCTCGGGTAATCGACCTCATGATCCCAATGTCGCTCTGCGTTTTGAGCGGCATCGCGGTGATGCTCACCTTCGTTTTAGTAGAGTATCGAAGATGGTGATGGAGATTCGTTTGTGGCCTCGCGCATGCGCGAGGCCACTTTGTAAATAAAAAGGACTACGCGCGTTGCGTAATCCTGACTCGTCCACGAAGAACAAAAGATGTGCCGAGACCGTCGCGGATCGAGGTCTAGAAGCTTCGGAAACAAGACGCATCTCCCCGTCACCAAAGATGCACCGCTCACGATAGCGTATGGTGGGCCGCACACCATACAGACCACTCCGGAGGGATATCGCGGAGGTCTACCCCGCAACAGCCTCGACAGACGCCAATATAACACAGTGATTATTAAAAATCTATCTCCTCTCCACTTTGCGGATTAATTCCAAAAGTAATTCATTTTGATTCTCGAGGTGAGCGATGATCACTTCGATCTCGTGTTCCGATTTTTTGTTGATCTCAAAGTCCATCTGCGCTCTCCAATCAGCAGCCCTACCCTCTATATTTTGACCAACCATGATGACAGGTAGAAGTACAAGCTGAAAGATGTTAGATAGGAATATCCAAATGACAAAGGCTGGAGCTGGATCGAAACGCATACTTAGAGGGGCAAAAAGGTTCCAAGAAAGCCACGCAACTGTCCACAGAAGTATTAGGAAGAAAAATCCGAGAGACCCCACTTTGTTATGTATAAAAACAGCAAACTTTTCTGATGAAGAAAGGTTTTGTGCATGCTTGAGACGGTCGTTTTGGATTGGTTTTCGCGACTGTCTCAACTCTGCCAGAGTAGGCGGATTATGCTTGTATTCCATTAAGCAATATTATACAATAATCTCGACAATAAGTAATACACAGAAGTTGCAACAACCTCGCATTAACCAACAGATAAGAGCACGCGAACTTCGTGTTATCGGAGCAGGGGGAGAGAATCTGGGCGTCCTCACTCTTGAGGAAGCACTTAAGAGGGCAGATGAGCTCGGGCTCGATCTCATCGAGATCTCGCCCAATGCCCTACCGCCAGTAGCCAAGATAGCCGATGTCGGCAAATATTTATACGAAGAAAACAAGAAGAGTAAGTCGGCGAAAAAATCTCATTCCGCGGAAGTGAAGACTGTGCAGGTAAAACTCGGCACCGGAGATCACGACCTCATCCTCAAAGCCAAGAAGACAAGTGAGTGGCTTGGAGAAGGCAATAGGGTGAAAGTAGATTTGTTTCTACCGGGTAGAGCGAAGTATCTAGATGAGAAATTTCTCAAAGAGCGTATCGAGCGCATGCTCAAGTTTGTCAGTGTGGATTACAAAGTAGCCGATCCAACCAAGAAGAGTCCGAAGGGCATGACGGTGATAATAGAGAGGGCATAAAACGATTAGGGCCACTCGCGAAGTGCGAACGGCCCTACAGAAACTAGGCGAACGGAGAGTAGAACTCTGGCGGAGAGAAGTAGACGAGTGACCCGATGACAAGGGCCCCGACCGCGACAATGATCACGACGCACTGCAGCCAGTCCCAGTTTTCCTCAAGCCATTCAGAGGCTCTGGGATAGAGATTGGTCGACTCAAGCCGCGTCCATGGAATCATGCACTACCTCCTGCAACCTAGTTACAGTATAGCAAACTATGACCTATTTGTCAACCTGCCCGCCGGCAGGCAAGGCCGCTTTACATAACCCCCAAAATAAGTAATATGTACAGTCTTATGGCTATGAAAACCAACAAGGCCTACACCAAGCGTCTCAAGGTCACCAAAAGTGGCAAGATTTTGGCGCGCAAGTCTGGGCAAAGCCACTTCAATGCCAAGGAGAACCGGGCCGTGAAGGGTGTCAAAAACCGCAACACTGAATTCCACATGAGCAACAAAAACCGCTCCAGATACCTAGTAAACTTTTAACCCATGACAAGAGTAAAGAAAGGCACAAACGCCCTCAAGAGTAGGAAAAATATTCTCCGCAAGGTGAAGGGCTATAGATATGGCCGCTCAACCAAAGAGAGGCAAGCCAACGAAGCCATCTTCCACGCCGGTACTTACTCCTTCGCTCATAGGAAAGATAAGAAGGGAGATTTCCGCCGACTCTGGAATGTGCGCCTCTCTGCTTATCTAGTAGCAAACGGACTTTCGTATTCCAAGTTCATCCCACTTTTGAAAAAGAATAATATCGCTCTCGACAGGAAGATTCTCTCTCACTTAGCAGACAAACATCCGGAGACTCTTAAGAAGATTGTAGAGAGTCTGGTTTAGTGCAAATCAGGGTCGCCAGAAGCGCACCACTCGTACCAAGAATTAGATCAATTAAAGTATCGAGTTCGTAACCTTCAGTCGACTCGCGAAATTCATATACAAATTCGAAAATCTCCCAACCAACTACAACCGCCATCACACAGACGAAAACTATCGCGACTCTAAACATACGACTTCCTAGTTCATTACGAAAAATAAGTCCGGAATAGAAAAGTCCCCAATAGATTCCTAGGCCTCCCGTGAATGGCACCAAAAAGTGAAGTAGGACATCGTACCACCAGATAGTCCAGTATAAGTAGTAAGCTTCAGCCATAGAACGCAACACAACACCAATAATGGCGAGAACTAACGTCGTGTAAAGTATAAGATTTTTTTTCTCCATTTTCATTTCAAGAAAAATTCCGACCCTGGTCGGAATTTTTCTTAGGGTTATTTTGGTATACCCTAGTTTAAAAACTAGGTGGGTGTCCGCAGTTCTGACCCAAGGGACAGAAAGATTAGGACTCCCTAAAAATATTTTAGCTAGATAATACCTCAAATAACCCTGTACCCATTATATCGCATGTAAATAAAAAAACTGTTGATATCATATAGACTTCCACCTAAAAACATTTCGTATTCGACCTTATTTTTATGCGTGGGAATTTCCCTACTCCAAAATACCGTCTAGATTAACGTCATAAAGTATCTCATCGGACACAAGACGATAATTTATAACCTCTTCTGGTGTAAACCAGTGGCCTATCTCCATATTTGCTTCTTCGACTGAGCCAGAGCAGTGCAAAATGTTCCTCACAGAGCGACCGTCAGTATCCGATATGGCGTAGGAGTCCAAAACGTAGTCACCTCTAATCGTCCCGACGTCAGAAGTGAGGGGTTCCGTGCCACCAGTGAGCTTCTTAACAACCTTTTGAGCATTAGCCCCCTCCCATACCATGGCCACCACAGGACCGCTGGTCATATATTTGGAGAGTGTCAGTAAGAGCTTACCCGTCACCTCCAGAGGATCCTCTGTCCAGAAAGGCAGGCCTTTGGCCTTGTAGCTAGCGATGGTCTTTTCCCCCGTAATACGACGCCACTCGGGGTCAAGAGTATAGTGTTTTTCGATATGATCTTGGTCGGCCACAAGCATCTTCATAGCCACCAGCTTAAGGCCGACCTTCTCGAAGCGCGATATGACCTCCCCTATCAAATTCCTTTGCACACCGTCGGGCTTGATGGCTACGAATGTCCTTTCTTTTTTGGGGTGCTCTTTGTTAGTCATTGGAGGTTAGAATTATATGGCCTTTCTCTGTAATTGCAACTGTGTGTTCGAAGTGTGCACTGCGAGAGCCATCACGAGTCTTGATGGTATAGCCATCCGACGAGACTTTGATATTAGAAGTGCCTACATTGACCATGGGTTCGATGGCGATCACAAGTCCTGGGAGTAACTTCTCGTCCTGCCCACTTGTGCCTTCATTGGGGACAAACGGCTCTTCGTGTACTGAGTAACCGACACCGTGTCCGGCAAGATCCTTGGCCAGGACAAACCCGCTCGGCCTAACGGCCTCGCTGATAGCATGGCCAATGTCACCTATGGTATTACCGGGTTTCGCCGCCTCAATACCACGTGCGAGTGCTAGCTTGGTAACCTCAACCAATTTCCTCGACTCGTCGTCTATAGCGCCACAAGGCACAGTAACTGCAGCATCAGTGATAAGACCCCGATGCAAGAGACCCAGGTCAAGAGAGACGATGTCACCCTCTTTGATAATCCTCTCGGCCTCGTTTGGTATGCCGTGGACAATCTCGTCATTGATAGATACGCAGAGTGCCGCAGGAAAGACCCTCTTGGCCCCCTGTGGCTTGTAGCCCAAGAAAGCTGGTTTATCTCCACCTTCTTTTATAAGTCTCAGGGCTTCTTCTTCCAAAATAAGGGTGGAGACGCCCGGTTCAACTTGTTTGGAGAGGTGTGAAAGTATCTCTGCATGCCTCCTACCACCCTCTCGGAGAATCTCGATTTCTTCTAGAGTCTTAAGACGCATGTTCGTAAGCTTCGACTATATCGGTATGAACTTTATTTATAGGTTGTTCGCCATTTACTTCTATAAATTTATATATCTTGTTGGTTTTGAAATACTCTATGGCAGGTAGGGTATCTTCATCGAACCAGTTCAAACGCTTAGTAATTTTTGAGATTGAACGATCATCCATTCTCCCTCTTGAGAGAAGCCTGTCTTCGGACCACTTGCGAGAAACGTCAAGATGAATGATGGTTGGATTCTCGCGCCCATAGAACTTCATCGCGGTGGAAAGAACTAGAGCCTCTGTCAGTGAGCGTGGAGCCCCGTCAAAGACGATGTGCATATCAGGTAGAAGTTCTTCTACAAGAACGTTCACCCACATCCAACAAGCCAAAAAGTCTGGTTGTCTCTCATCTTTCTCATAAGCCTTTCTAGAAAGTTCTGAGGAGAAACTGTCGTCACGAATAAATTTACGGAAATGCTCCCCAGTCTCGACATAAAGAATCTGTCGCATATCTCGGTCAGATCCAGATATATAATTTTTCAACAAATCTGCCTGCGTGCCCTTACCACAGCCTGACCTGCCGATAAAAATAACTGTATGCAACATCCATCTATTATAATCTAAAAACTAGTACTCCCGCACCGAGATCTGAGCATCCACTTTCTTGATAAGATCGATAACTACCGAGACGACGATGAGTAAGGCTGTACCACCGATAGCGAGAGATTGAATCCCTGTGATTGAACGTAAGATAAGAGGCAGGATAGCGATGATACCTAAGAAAAGAGCGCCGACAAGGGTCAGTCTAGTGAGGACGCGTGAAATGTATTCAGACGTGGCATCGCCAGGGCGTACTCCGGGGACAAAAGCACCAGATTTTTGAAGATTGGTAGCGATGGAATCAGGATCGAAGGTGACAGCAGTGTAGAAATAGGTGAATAGAAACACCAATACGAAGTAGGCAGAGGTGTAGAACCAAGTATTGGCCAAAGCGGCTAAGACAAATTTAGAGACAGTGACGATAATAGCGACACTCGACTGACTCAAGAATTGGAAAATCATTTGAGGGAAAAGCAGGATGGAGAGCGCGAAGATGATAGGAATGACTCCAGCTTGATTGACTCGCAATGGTATGTAGGTAGAAAGTCCGCCGTAACTTCGTTCACCTCTAACTTGCTTGGCATAAGTGACCGGTATTGGCCGCTCTGCTTCTGTGACCACCACTACGCCGAAAGTGACTAGAAGGGTGGTGGCAAGACCCACTATGTAGACCGGTAATTGTGATATGTCGTAGGTTATAAGAAGCTGACTAGCCACCTGGGGCAGGCTCGATACGATACCAGCAAAGATGATGAGGGAAACTCCGTTACCCACTCCAAATTCTGTGATGAGTTCTCCTAGCCACATGAGAAGCATGGATCCAGCCACTATCACCAAGATATCTACCAAGAAAATGTTGAGAGAAAGTTGTGGCAAGACACCTTGGCCCTGGAGTAATTTGATAAACGCATATCCTTGGATAATAGCTAGAGGTACGGTGATGAGACGCGAGTATTGAGCAAATCGGCGTCGGCCCGCCTCCCCTTCTTCCTGGTAGAGAGCTTTGAGCTTGGGCACCATGACGGTGAGAAGTTGCATGATGATAGAAGCCGTGATGTACGGGCCGACGCCTAGCATCACAATAGAAAGGTTCGAGAGACCACCGCCAGAAAAGATATTCAAAAGATTGAGAAACTCACTGCCAGAAAAAAGACTTTGCAGACGCAAAGTGTCGATCCCTGGGATAGGAATGACGGCAAGTAGTCGAGAGACAGCTAAAATACCGAGGACGAAAAATATTCGATTCCTCAGTGATTGATCGCCGAAGATAAGTCTTAGTTTCTCGCTAATTTTTGACATTCTTCTTTTTGGCTAGGAATTCCTTTAGGGCAACACCTTTAAGTTTAACCTGAAAAGATTTTAGAGACGACCTGCCTCGACCGCGGAGCTTAGGGAAATGCTTGATGATATCGCGCATCTCTGGTCGCTTCTTGCGACCAGCACGAGCATTCTGACCCTTGGTACCACGACCCGCGGTTTTACCACGAGTGCCACCACGCCCCACTTGTCGTGAACGCTTCCTCTTCGTCTTGCTCCTAAGATTATGAAATTGCATTTTATTTGTTGTAAATCTTGGTGGCCTCAAACATTCTCAATGCCTTGATAGTCACATAAGCATTGTTGGCGCTGTTCTTACTCCTCGATAAAAGTTTTGCCCCAACCTCCTTGAGACCAGCGAGTTCGAGCACTGTGCGGACAGAGCTACCAGCAAGAATACCTTTGCCACGAGCGGGCATAAGCTTGACTCGTGAGGCATTGAACTTGGCCTCCACCTCGTGGGGGATAGACATCTCTTTGGTAGTGTTGACGACAATCATACTTTTCTTAGCATCACGGAAGGCCTTCTCTATAGCAAGAGGGGTGTCTGAGGCCTTGCCCTGACCAACACCCACCATACCTTTTCTGTTACCAGCCACGAGACAAACAGAGAAGCTAAAACGTCTACCGCCACCCATCACACGGGTTACGCGTCGAAGACTGACTATCTTCTGGTCAAACTCTGGCTTGGTACGAGTATCCCTGCGTGCTGGTCTGCGACCCTGTCTCTTACCGCGATCACCTCCCCCTCTGTTGTCTCGCGCTCTAGGAGTAGCAACTTCTGGCACAGGTGCTACAACAGGCACCTCTGTCGGTTCAGTGGTTAACTTTTCAGGAATAATTGTTTCTGTTTCTGGTTCCATATTTTAAAATTTTAATCCGGCCTTACGAGCACCTTCGGCAAGTGCCAAAACCTTACCCGTATAAACATAGCCACCACGGTCGAAGACCACTTCCTCAATCTTCTTCGCTACAGCCTTTTTGGCAATATCTGCTCCGACCTTAGAAGCATCCGAGCCAGTAGCAGAAGCCAGAGTAACAGCCTTATCGTCGTCGATCAATTGAGCATATATTGCAGTATTGGACTTGAAAACGCTAAGACGAGGGCGAGATGCGGTGCCAGAAATCTTCGCTCTGATTTTTTTGCGCTTTCTATCTCTATTCGATTCTATTTTCATAGTTCTCATATTTTTTCTAGACTGACTTCTTGCCTTGTTTGCGTCTGATTACTTCATCACTATAACGCATGCCCTTACCCTTGTAAGGTTCTGGCTTCTTGAGAGCGCGGAGTCTCGAGGCAAACTGCCCGACGTCTTCCTTATTCGCACCAGATATTGTTATCACATTTTTCTCAGCGGTCACCTTGAGTCCTGGAGTAATGGAGACCTCTACCGGATGTGAGAAGCCAAGGGCCATGACGATTTTATCTCCCTTCACTTCTGACTTGTATCCGATGCCTTCGAGAATTAGCTTCTTTTCAAAGGGCTTATTGACTCCTGAAACCATATTGGTGATATGCGAAGCATATGTGCCCCAAAGAGCGCGACTCTCAAGGGTCATTTTCTTCGGATGAAGAGTGACTGTATTGCCGTCAACTCTGACTTCTATAATTGGGTGTAGTTCTCGAGTCAGCTCCCCCATTGGCCCTTTTACAGATACAGAACTATCCG
>JBAQWR010000074.1:0-3851 GCA_049299015.1 Minisyncoccia bacterium
CAGTTAAACTTGGTTACAAAAATGATGGTGTGTTTAGCGGCACGATGTATTACGGTTTACCAGATGAAACGAAAAAGCTTCTAGAAAAGAATACCAGAGTAATTTTGCAGGGGAGACTCGAGGTAGATAACATTACCTCAATTTTTGATGTACTCGAAAGGACAGGAGACAATACCTATAATCTTTTTGAAATAAAGTCTTCAACTACGGTAAAGCCCGAGCATATTCCTGACCTCGCATTCCAGACTATTGTGCTAGAAAAAGCGGGGCTTAAAATCGAAAATATTTATGTTTTGCATGTAAACAACGAATACGTACGTCATGGAGACATTGAGCCTTTAGAAATTAGTAAGAAGACAGAAGTTACAGATGAGGTGCGGGAGATAATAGATGAGACCCTCTACAATATCGGCAAGGCTTTTGAGGTTCTTGCTAAAAAAGAGATGCCCGATATTTCTCCCAGACATCTCAAGGGCGCCTTGGGTGAATGGCTCGAGATTCTCGAGCTTGTCCAGGGAGAAGTCGATAAATACAGCATATACAACTTAACCAGGATCACTCCGAAAAAGATTGGAGAGCTCGAAGACATGGGGGTGAGTCTTATAGGCGATATCCCTTCTGAATTCGAGCTGGCAGAGACTCAAGAGCGACAGGTGACTGCGACAAGGACTGGGGTACGAAAGGTGGATCAAGAAGAGATCAAAAGTTTCCTAGACGCATTAGAATTTCCTCTCCACTTTTTCGATTACGAAACGGTTATGTCTGTGATACCAATCTTTGAGGGTACTAAGCCTTATCAACAGATTCCTTTCCAATACTCTCTTAATATAGAAGATTTGCCTGGAGGGGAGTTGAGACACAAAGAATATCTTCATACCACCCATTCTGATCCAGTGCCTGCATTGCTCAAGCAGATGAAAGAAGATTTTGAAGGGAGAGGTTCGGTTATCTCTTGGAATAAAAAGTTTGAGATGACTAGGAATGATGAGATGGGGAAACTCTATCCAGAATATGCCAAGTTTCTCCGGAACATAAACGATAGAATGGTTGACCTGATGGATCCTTTTATCAAAGGATGGTTTGTGGACAAAGATTTTATAGGTTCAGCGTCTATCAAGAGAGTTTTGCCGGTGCTTGTCCCGGAATTAAGTTACAAAGAGCTCGAAGTTTCGCACGGAGGCATGGCTCAGAGAGTATGGATGCAAACAATGCTTAAGGGCAAAAATATCGACAGTAAAGACGAGATAATAGGGCACCTTAAAAAGTATTGTGCGCTCGATACCTATGCTATGTACGCGATCTATAAGTATCTCCTAGAAACTATTTGAGTAACGTGTCGATCTTGGTTTTGACAGAGGCTAGAGGTTCAGCTCCGTTGATCACGATTCTCTCCTTGCCTTTGAGGATGACAGAGTAGGGGGTGCCTCGGGCTCCAGCTTTGATAGCGTCCTCGACACTTTTTGTTATGAAGTCTGTGTATCTACCACTTGAGAGGCAGTCGTTGAAGGCGGCTACATCTAGTCCTACGGCTGATGCAATCTTCGGTAATTCACTTGCGTCTAAGGAATTATTGGATTTAGTAGTCTCGAAGAGTTTATTGGTGAAGTTCCAGAATCCTTGATTTCCGCCAAGCTCGTTGGCACACTCGGTAGCTTCTGCTTCATGAGGGGCTTTGGAATGTAGACTGACGATAGGGAAGTGTCTGTAGACCCAAGCTACTTTGCCGTCGTAGGTACTCACTATTTCCTTCATCGTATTGTGGAAAACTTTGCAGAAAGGACACTCGGTATCAGAATACTCAATGATTATTATAGGGGCTGTTCTACTACCCACGATGTGGTCTTTCTCCGTTACAGTAGGGATATCTACCTTGGCATTTGTTGTTGGTTGTCCGTTGTTGGTTGTTGGTTGACTCGAGCCGCCGAAGTAGATCGCGCCGGCGACGAGCCCGCCAGCGACCACGATAGCAAGAGGTATGAGAAATTTATTTTGAGGGTCTTGTACGGTTGGTTCCATATTTTTTGTATTAGAGAGATATTATATCAAAACGGCAGGGAGAAAGTAAGCTTATTGTCATTAGGCTTCTCCCACTCTGAAGTGTCTAGCTTGATCTCCTTGAGCACCCCACCCTCTTTGAAGATCAGTTTGTTGTTAGCCCGAGCGTAGTCGTAGAGCTCTTTTGTCAATCTCACATCATCGATGCAATATTCTCTTACTTTCTCGATATCGCCAGCCTTCCACCAATCTATAGCATCACCTCCGCCACCGGATTTGTTCTTCCCTAGGGTTCCTTCGGCTAGTTGGTCGAGCTTCATACGTCGGCCGTAAGTATTTTTAATCTCCTTCAATATATCTAAATGCTTTATTTTAGTAAGGTCACCTGGATAGTATTTGTTCAGGAGGGGCATGTCGAAGTGATCTGATGTGAAGCCGATAAGCATATCGGCTCGCTCTAATATTGGCCAGAGTTTACCAAGCTCACTTTCTAAATAAGATGAGTACGAATCAGTTTCTGAATCGTATATAGCGATGAGAGCAAGATCAAGTTTAGACGGATCATTACTCCCGATATCTGGAAAAAAGTTTTTAGTCTCGATATCGAATACTATTTTCCTCATTTGCTCGTTGGTAGTCCGTGGGTTTCTAAGAAGTCTTTGATAGTGACATCACCTGCGCCGAAGCCGACTGCTGGCACCTGCTCTACGTCGAAGAGTTCCATCAAGTTGTCGTAGCGACCACCGCCAAGTATTGAGCGAGGGTTATCCGGATTCGTGTCGTAGAATTCGAAGACCACTCCAGTGTAGTAAGCTTGGCCGCGCTTAAAGGTGTCATCAAATTTGATATTGTTGATGCCAGATTCTCTCAGCTTTGCCATCACTGCCTCCAGATCATTTTTGTCGTCAGACATGGTGTGCATCCGAATCTCGTAATCCTCACGCTTTGCACCAAACTCTTTCATAATAGTGTCAGCAAGAGTGATGATTTCTACATCTGCTTCAATACCAGAGAGGCCCAAAATGTCCACGTTCAACTGCCAGTGTTCGCGTCGTCTGCCACGTTGAGGTTTCTCATAGCGGAAGAGATTGGGTATAGAGAACCAGCGTAGGGGGAATTTCAAACTTTTACGCTTTGCCGCTACCATGCGAGCAAGAGTAGGGGTCATCTCTGGTCGTAGAGTGACAGATCTGTCCCCACGATCTTTGAAAGTAAATGTCTGCTCGTTAATAATCTCTGCACCAGACTTCTCGGTGTAAATTTCAGTCAATTCAAGTGGAGAAGCTCCGTATTCCTCATAACCAAACCTTTCTGCGACCTTTCGCCATACGTCGAAGATGTAATTCTGGATCCTCATATCTTCAGGATAGAAGTCCTGCACCCCCTTGTAGGGAGCTGTATCTAGTTTAGACATGGCTGTATTATACCCAAATGGCGGAAAAAGCTGAAATTCTAAAGCTCTACAAAAACTTAGGCGAAACGCCTCTGGAATGTTTGCATAGATTTAAGACAGATCATCCAGAGTACAAGGAAACAAAAATGACATATCTTGGTCGACTCGACCCGATGGCCGAGGGCTTGCTTCTGGTACTTGTTTGGCCCGCGAAGCCTAGGCGAAGTGGGCCTGGCAATACTCGACCCCACGCCGCTAAAGCTCCGCGGGGCGAGGAAAAGAATAAATATCTTTTCCTCGATAAAACATATGAGTTCGAAGTGCTTTGGGGGTTTGGAAGTGACACTTATGATATTTTAGGAAAGATAACCGTTGGGGAAACTCCACAGAAACTTGAGAATAAGATGGCTAGTGTTCTCAAGAACATCAGCATGAAAAAGACCCAAGCTTATCCCGCCTATTC